>JBILUB010000045.1:0-11110 GCA_044371245.1 Opitutaceae bacterium | reverse complement strand
CGAGGCCATCTTCGCCGTCCACCTCGACCACGGCGACGAGCAGACCTGCTACGACTGCATCGACTCGGGCTTCTTCAGCTCCGTGATGATCGACGCCTCCCACGACCCCTTCGAGAAAAACGTCGAAATCACCAAACGCGTCGTCGAGCGCGCCCACGCCAAGGGCATCTCCGTCGAGGCCGAGCTCGGCATGCTCGGCGGCGTCGAGGAGGACATCGTCGTCGAGGAAGGCCACTCCTGCCTCACCGACCCGGCCGAGGCCGAGGAGTTCGTCAAGCAGACCGGTTGCGACTCCCTCGCCTGCGCCATCGGCACCTCGCACGGCGCCTTCAAGTTCAAGGGCAAACAATCCCTGCACTTCGACGTGCTGGAAAAGATCAAGGCCCGCATGAACGGCTTCCCGCTCGTCATGCACGGCTCCTCCTCGGTGCCGCAGGACGAGGTCGCCCGCATCAACGCCGCCGGCGGCACGATCAAGGACTCGATGGGCGTGGACGTGAACGAGTACCTCCCCGCCGCCAAACTGGGCGTCACCAAGATCAACATCGACACCGACGGCCGCCTCGTCTGGACCCGCGTCCACCGCGAGTATTTCCGCGACAAGCCCTCCGACTTCGACTTCCGCCCGCCCGGCAAGATCTTCATCACCGAATACGCGAAATTCATCGCCTCGCGCAACAAGCTCCTCGGCTCCGCCGGCCAGCTCGACGACCTCCGCAAGAGCCTCGCGAAGTAAGGTCGCCCCGCGGCCACCGCCGCCAGGCTGAAGAAGCGCGCCTCCTCCCGGGGCGCGCTTTTTTATGCCTCCCCCCCGGACGGCCGCGACGAACCCGGGCCCTCCCCTCCCCCGCTCAGGCCCGCCCGAGATCCCCCGGACCGAAAGATCCCGGCAACAAGTCCGCGAGCCCGAGATCCAGCACCCCCTCCCCGTCGCAACACGACAGCACCCGCGCCTCCGCGCCAAACTCGAGGATAACCTGCCGGCAGGCCCCGCACGGCGGCGTAGGCCGCTCCGTCGGCGTGTACACCACCACGCAGCGCAGCCTCCGCGCCCCGGCCGACACCGCCGCGAAGATCGCGCTGCGCTCCGCGCAGTTCGTCAGCCCGTAGGACGCGTTCTCCACGTTCGCCCCGCTAAAAATCCCCTTCTCCGTCCACACCGCGGCCCCCACCGCGAAGCCGCTGTAAGGCGCATGGGCACGGGACGCCGCCGCTCTCGCCAAGCGCCGCAAACGGACGAGCTGCGCGGCGGTGGGGACCGGCGCGGAGACCGCGGCCCGGCGACGACTTGGCTTTTTCATCGCATCGGTGAAACACGAGCGCCCTCCCGCGGCAACCGCGACGCACACCAGACCCTCCGACAGACCGCCCTCCGCACTCCCACCCCAACTCAAAGCGTGGGATCGAGCACCACTTTGATGCAGCCATCCTTTTTGTCGGCAAACATCGCGTAGGCCTCGGGCGCGTGACTCAGCGGTATGCGATGGGTGATGACACAGGAGGGGTCGATCCGGCCGTCCTCGATCAAGCCGAGCAGCGGACGCAGATAGCGCTGCACATGGGTCTGACCCTGACGGATCGAGACCCCCTTGTTGAAGACCGCCCCGAAAGGCACCTTGTCGATCAGGCCGGAGTACACCCCGGGTACCGAGAGCACGCCCGCCTTGCGCACCGCGCGCATGGCCTGTCTCAAAACATAGGCCCGATCATTCTCCAAGCGCAGCGTCTGCTTCACCCGATCGTAGGCCGAGCCATGCGACTCCATGCCGACGGCATCGATCGCGCAATCGGGGCCGCGCCCACCGGTCAAATCCTTGACGCGGTCCTGCACGTCATCGACCTCGTCGTGGTTGATCGTCACCGCACCGGCCGTGGCCGCGAGGCGCAGCCGTTCCGGCACATTGTCGATCGCGATCACCTTCGCCGCGCCGAGCAGGAATGCGCTGCGGATGGCGAATTGGCCCACCGGGCCGCAACCCCAGACCGCGACCACGCTGCGGCCGGGCTCGATCCCGCAGTTCTCCGCCGCCTGGTACCCGGTCGGAAAAATGTCCGAGAGGAACAAGACCTTGTCGTCCGGCAGGTCGCTCTCGATCTTGACCGGACCCACATCGGCGAAGGGCACCCGGACATACTCCGCCTGACCGCCCGCGTAGCCACCCATCAGGTGCGAGTAGCCGAAGAGCGCGGCGGCCGCCTGCCCGTAGAGCGTCTCCGCCAGCGCCGCGTTCGGATTTGTGTTGTCACAGCAGGACCACTGCTGCCGTGAGCAGTGAAAGCAGCCTCCGCAGGAGATGGTGAAGGGCACGACCACGCGGTCGCCGACGCGCAGCTTCCTGACCTCGGGTCCGATCTCCACGACCTCGCCCATAAACTCGTGGCCGAGGATGTCTCCGCGCTCCATCGTGGGGATGTATCCGTTGTAGAGATGCAGATCCGATCCACAGATCGCGGTGGCGCTCACCCGGACGATGCAGTCGCGCGGGTTCAGGATGCGGGGATCTTCAACCCGTTGCACCTCGATCTGTTTTTTTCCCATCCAACAGGCGGCTTTCATTTCCGGCCTTTCTCCGCGCGGGTGGCGCGGCCGCGGGACTGCCCCTCGATCGTCGGGATCTCCCCCGCCTCCATCAGGGCCTTGAAGCGCCGCAGCGCCTCGCCCACCTGGCGACCCGGCTCCTCCTCCGACAGCTTGGCGAGCAGCGCGCCGATCTTCCCACCCGGTGGATCGTACTCCAAGACCACGCTCACCTCCGTGCCCTCATCACCGGGGGCGGGCTCGAAGCGCACCGTGCCCGCGTTTGGAACTTCGGCGCCCTCCCGTGAGCGCCAGGCGATCAGGCGATCAGCCTCGTCGTTGATGATCACCGCATCCCACTCGACCCGGCGGTCGCCCGGCGGGGCGCTGACCGACCAGTGCGAGGCCAGCGCGGACTCACGGGTAATGCTCACCGGGTGTTTTATGATTCGGGGCAGATTCTCCACCTCGCGCCAAAACGCGTATAGCTCGGCCGCCGGCCGCCGGATCGTCACCGATCGGCTGATCTTCACTCCTTGTTCGCCGCGCACGACCCGCCGCGAGCGTCCGACCTTTTTCACCTCCGGCTCCAGCGCGGGGTCCACCGCCTCCACGGCGGCAGAGGGTCTTTGACGGGGACCGGCGCCACGGAGGGCACGCGAAGAAGTGGGTACGCTCATAAGGACCCCAGCCTAGCACTTGGACTGGACCGAGGTGATCGGGCCGGTCTCCCTTTTCCGACCGGGCGGAGCACCTGAGCTTAAACGGAGAAACGCGGCCGGGAAAGCGCCCCCGGAGCGCCTACCAAGGCCCGGGCGCCCCCGCTTGCCGCCGGGCCGGAGCCTGCTCTCTTTACCCCATGTCGAAGGCCAAACACCTGGGCGTCTACTGCGCCAGCGCCCGTGAGCTCGAACCGAAATACTACTCGGCGGGCGCGGAGCTCGGGCGCGGCCTGGCCGAGCGAGGCTGGGCCTTGGTCTATGGCGGTGGACAGTCGGGCGTGATGGGCTCGGTCGCCCTGGCCGCCAAGGCTTCGGGGGCGCGGGTGGTCGGCGTGATCCCGGACTTCATGGTCGAGCGCGAGCTGGCCTACCGCGACGCGGACGAGCTGATCGTGACCGGCTCCATGCGCGAGCGCCGCCGCATCATGGAGGAGCGGGCGGAGGCCTTCGTCGCGCTCCCGGGAGGCTTCGGCACCCTCGAGGAAACCATCGAGATCCTGATGGGCCGGATGCTGAACCGCCACGACAAGCCCCTGGTGCTGGTCAACCAGGACGGCTTCTACGACCCCCTGCTCGATTTTTTCGATCGGATCGTCAGCGCCGGTTTCAAGAAATCAGGCTGGCGCGATTTCATGCCGATCGCGCCCGACGTGGCCGCGGTCTGGCCGATTCTGGATCGCGAGGCCGACGCCGGGCGCCGGCGCGCCTGGCCGGGCGACCCGCTCTGGCGTTAACGACCCAAAAACCGTCAGATGCCCAGCGCGGCGGCCTCGCGGCGGAAACGGGTCAGACCGCGGGCGGCATCCACGTTTTCGACGGAAACGAGTTTCCAGTCCCACGGCTTCCAGGACGCTCGGCGCCAGCGAAACTCGGTCGGCGTCTCGCTCGCCTGGGAGGCGCGAATCGCCGCTTGGGCGACGGGAGACCCCTGTCCGTCGATGCGGATCAAGGCCCGCGCGAGCGCCGCCCTCTTGCCGGGATCCATCACCAACTCGGAGCTCTCCCGGCGGATGCTGCAGACCACAAAATGCCCGCGAATGGTGGCGGCCAGCAGGAGCGCCTCCTCCCGGTCCGAACCAAACCCGTCACGATAATTTTCGGCCATGAGCGAGGCGAGCGCCTCGCGGTCGTTGTCCTCGATGGCGGCCACCAGATCACGCCACGACCGCTCGACGCCGCGAGCCGGGCTGAGCCAGGGCAGGCCGAGCAGCAGGCCGACAAACACCAGCACACCGAGGGCGATCAGAAAAACGCGGCGGGAGGGCAGGATCATGGTTTCAAATAAACACGTGCGGGCTGACGGAGGATCGCGAGGACGAGGGACCACCCGCCGGCCCGCCAAGTTCCGATCTCACTCCGAAGCGGGAGGGTCGAGCGCCTCGGCGAGACGGACGAAAAAGGAGTCGTAGCGAGCACGATCGCGAACAAGCGAGGTGGTGACGAGCGCGGCGCCTCGTTCGGCGTCGGCCGAGCCCGACTCGAGCGTCTCCCGCAGCTGGACGGACACACGGGTGGAGCCCGGGGCGATCGTGGTCACGGTCACCTCGAGGGTGTCCTGGGTGGCGCCGTCGAACGCGCTCGCCTGCCTCCGGGCCCCGGCCACACGGCCGTGGGCACCGTCGATCCGGTTGACCGCAAAGCCAAGCGTGTTGGCGGCGGCCACGGCGGCGTCGAGGACCGCGGCGCGCTCGGCGTCCACCACCCGGGTGGCAAAATCGGGGGCGGCCCAGCGGGCGCCAAATACTCCGGGGAGAGTGGCGGGTCGGGCGGCGGGGCCGGCGGCTTCTTGCGATCCGCGCGGGCCCGCGCACGCGGCGAGGCCCAGCAGCAGGGCGGCGAGCGGAAGGGTGGCAGCGGCGCGCATCAGAGGGCGGTGCCCGCGGCCGGTTGTTGCTGGGAGATGCAGTGCAGGGTGCCGAGACCCCAGATCAGGTGGTAACAGTCCACGCCCACGACCTCGCGGCCGGGGAAGCAGCCGCGGATGACCTCGAGGGCGCGGGCGTCGGGGCCGGGCTGGCGAAAGGTCGGCACGAGCACGCCACCGTTCACGATGAGGAAATTCGCATAGCTGGCGGGCACGCGCTGACGGCGAAACCCGAAGGGACGGGGCATGGGCAGCTCCACCAAGTCGAACTTCTTGCCCGCCGGGGTGCGGAATTTTTTCAGGCGGGCGAGGTTCTCCGCCAGAATCTCATGGTTGCGCTCGGCCCGGTTCGGCTCGACGCAGGTGATGATGCCGTCGGGCTTGAAGAAGCGGCTCATGTCGTCGATGTGGCCGTCGGTGTCGTCCCCGACGATGCCCTCGCCCAGCCAGTAGATGTCGGTGACCCCGAGGTAATCGCGGAGATTCTGCTCGATCTGCTCCTTGGAGAGGCGGGGATTACGATTGGGGTGGAGCAGACACTGCTCGCTGGTGAGCAGCGCGCCTTCGCCATTCACATCGATCGACCCGCCCTCGAGCACCATGTCGTTCACGAAGCGGCGTAGCTTGGTCGCCTTTTCGATGCGGGGTGGGATCTCGTTGTCGAGGTCGTAGGGAGGGTATTTGTCGCCCCAGGCGTTGTAGGCCCAGTCGGTGAGCGCCACCTCGCCGGTTTTCCGGTGCCGGACGAAAATCGGGCCATGATCCCGGCACCAGGCGTCGTTGGTCGGGTGGTCGTAGAAGGTGACCTTGGCGAGGTCCGCCTCCGCCCGCTCGCAGAGCCGGCGGGCGCGGGCGTGGAGTCGTTTGTCGGCGTTGACCCGCACGGGCTGGAAGCGCGTGAGGGTGGCGACGATGTTCGCGAACTGGTAGGGGACCGGGCGAAATTTCCCCGGCCACGAGGCGTAGTTGTGCGGCCACGACAGCCACACCGCCTCCTGGGGCTCCCACTCGGCCGGCATGCGAAAGCCGAGCGCGGCGGGCGTGTCGGCCGACGACGCGGAGTCGGCCGGGGCGGGCACGGGGCCGGCGGAGTCGGCCTCGCGCGGAGGCGTCTTCCGGGTCGGCGTTTTCTTGGCGGGAAGGGCGTTGGCCATGTTTAGGCGGTCTGGTCGATGAAGCGCTTGGTGAGGCCGGAGTAGGCGTCGATGCGACGATCACGGAGGAAGGGCCAGTGGGTGCGGGTGACGTCGACCTTCGCGAGATCCACGGGCACGATCATGATCTCCTCCTGGTCGACCGAGGCCTTGGCCAGAATCTGGCCGGAAGTGCCGGCGACAAAGGATTGCCCCCAGAACTCGAGCCCGTCGCCGCCGACCCCTTCGATCACTTCGTGGCCGACGCGATTGATGGCCGCCACGTAGCAACCGTTCGCCACCGCGTGGGAGCGCTGGATGATCTCCCAGGCGCCGTGCTGGTTCACGCCGTACTCTGCTTTCTCCTTGGGGTGCCAGCCGATGGCCGTCGGGTAGAAAAGGATCTCGGCGCCTTGCATGGCGGTGAGGCGAGCGGCCTCGGGGTACCACTGATCCCAGCAAACCAGCACGCCGATGCGGCCGAAGCGGGTGTCCCAGGCGCGAAATCCGGTGTCTCCCGGAGTGAAATAGAATTTCTCGTAGAAGAGCGGGTCGTCGGGGATGTGCATCTTCCGATAAACTCCCAGCACGGAGCCGTCGGCATCGATGATGACCGCCGTGTTGTGGTAGAGGCCGCTGGCGCGCTTCTCAAACAGCGAGGCGATGATCACGACGCCATGCTTTTTGGCGAGTTTGCAAAAGGCCGTCGTGCTCGGGCCGTCCGGGATCGGCTCGGCGAGTCCGAAGTGGTCGTGGTCCTCGCTCTGGCAAAAATACTGCGAGCGAAACATCTCCTGGGTGCAGATGATCTGGGCGCCCTTTTTGGCCGCCTTTTCCGCCAGGGCGAGCGCGGTGGCGAGATTGGCCTTGGGATCGGCCACGCAGGCGTGCTGCAGGAGGCCGAGCTTGATGGTCGTGGTCTTGGGCATGGGAGAAAGAGAGACGGTGGGCGGAAGAGGGAAACGGTAAACTCGGCGGCGGTCCTCCCGCACGCGACTCCGGATTCGTTTGGAGCCGCGTGACCGGAGATTCCCCGGGGAGGAGGGAGCGACCGCTCGCGGACCATGGGGCGCGCATCAGGTCGGGCGAGGGAGAAGGTCGCGAGGAACGAGCCTAATACACGACCTTGTTGAGCGGATACTCCACGATCCCCTCGGCCCCGTGGGCCTTGAGCGCGGGGATGATCTCCCGCACCACGCTCTCGTCGATGATCGTCTCGAGCGCGATCCACTCCGGGTTGCTCAAGGGGGAGATGGTGGGATTGCGCAGGGCGGGCAGCTTGGCGGTGACCGCCTCCAGCGAGGCGCGCGGCAGATTCATCTTGAGCCCGACCTTGCTGCCGGCCTCGAGCGCGCCGCGCAGCAAAAGCGCGATGGTCTCGATCTTGCGGCGCTTGGCGGGGTTTTCCCAGGAAGCCTTGTTCGCGATCAACTTCGTGTTGGTCTCCAACAGGGTGTCGACGATGCGCAGCTTGTTGGCCCGCAGCGAGGAGCCGGTCTCCGTGATGTCGACGATCGCATCGACCAGATCGGGCACCTTCACCTCGGTCGCGCCCCAGGAAAACTCGACGTGCACGGGGATGTTCTTCGCGGCAAACCAGCGCTTGGTGGTCTCCACCAGCTCCGTCGCCACCCGCTTGCCCGCCAGATCCGCCGCGGTCTTCACCGCCGAACTCTCCGGCACGCAGAGCACCCAGCGGCTCTTGAGCGTCGAAGCGCGGCTGTAAACGAGGTCGCACACCTCGACCACGTCCGCGTCATTTTCCTGCACCCAGTCCCAGCCGGTCAGTCCACAATCGAAAAAACCGTGCGCGACATACCGCGCGACCTCCTGGGCGCGGACGAAGCGCCCATCCAGCTCGGCATCGTCGATCGCCGGTTTATAGGAGCGGGAGCTCGTGGTGATTTTCCAGCCAGCCTTGGCAAACAAGGCCTTGGTGGACTCTTCGAGACTGCCCTTTGGCAGACCCAGCATGAGGAGAGGCGTGTGGGCGGACATGGCCCGAAACGGAGCGACCCCACCGAGACCGCTTCAAGGCTAAATCTCGCTAAACTCCCCCGTCCCGTGCCGATATTGCCCTCCATTCCACGCAAAGGGATTGCGGCGATGCGGCTTTACAATTCATCGGAAATGTAAAAAAACCTACGCACTTCCCCCCGCGGGGAACACTCCTCTCCGCCCCTCCAAGCCTGCCTCGCCGATCTCAATCTTCTCTCCCCTATGAGCAACGAGCCGATTCCCCTGATCCTCATCGTCGAAGACGAGCCAGAATTGGCCAAACTCATTTCCAGTTACCTCGAGGAGGCCGGCATGCGCACCCAAGTCTGCAACCGCGGTCAACACGCGCTGCGCTACCTCAAAAACAATTTCGCCAACCTCCTCCTCCTCGACATCACCCTGCCCGACAAGACCGGCTTCGAACTGCTCGAGCAACTTCGCGCCGAAAACGTCCAGGTCCCGGTGATTTTCGTCACCGGCAACAGCATCGAGGAGAGCAAGGTCCGCGGACTCGAGCTGGGCGGCGACGACTATATCACCAAGCCCTTCAGCTACCCCGAGCTCGTCGCCCGCATCCGCGCCGTCCTACGCCGCGCCGAGAGCAGCGGCGACCTCTCGCTGACCAAAAATGTTTCCGTCGCCGACGATCCCTTCGACTTCTGCGGGGCCAAGGTCAACCCCCAGCGCCTCGAGCTCACCATGCCCGACGGCTCCGTGACCAAGATCGGGCGCAAAGAGATCGGCATCATGGCCCACCTCAAAGCCCACGAGGGCGAGGTCATTCCCCGCAAGGCCCTGATCCATGCCGTCTGGGGCATCCATGCCAACGTGCGCAGCCGCTCCCTCGACCAGTACATCGTGAAAGTCCGCGACTTCTGCCGCGCCTCCACGGTCGGCGTCGACGCGCTGCGCACCGTGCACGGCGTCGGCTACATCTTCGACCCCGAGGGTAAACACCGCGCCGTCACCCCCTGAGCGCCCCGGCTCAGCCGAGGCACTCGGCGTACTCGCACACGCTGCGCACCTGCCAAGCCTTGTCCGTGCGCTTCGCCAGCCCGGCCAGCACAGCTCCCGGCCCCAGCTCGAGGAAACGCACCTCGCCCGCTCCGCCACCGCACGCCACCGCCGCGCGCATGCAGTCCTCCCACAAAACCGAGGACACCACCTGACGCACCAGCGCCGCCCGGATCTCCGAAGGCTCGCTCACCGCTTGGCCAGTGGTGTTGGTAAACACCGTCCACTTCGGGGCGGCGAAGGGCACCGTCTCCAGAAAAGCCGCGAACTCCGCGCGCGCCGGCTCCATCAACCGCGAGTGGTAGGCCCCCGCCACATTCAGCGAGATCACCCGCTTGATCCCATGATCCTTGGCCGCCGCCACCGCCGCATCGATCCGCGACTTCTCACCCGACACGATGATCTGCCCCGGCGCATTGAAGTTCGCCGCCTCGATATCGAAACTCGCGCAAAACTCGGCGACCTTGGCGCGCTCCTCCCCGATGATCGCGGCCATGCCACCCACCGAGCGCTCGCAGGCCGCCTGCATCAGCCGCCCACGCTCCGCCACCACCCGCAGCCCGGTCGCAAAGTCGAACACCCCCGCCGCCGTGTACGCGGTCACCTCGCCTAGCGAGAGCCCCAGCGCCATCGACACCCCCTCCAGCTTACCCTGCTTCCGCAGCGTTTCGAGCAAGGCCATCCCATGCACGAACAAGGCCGGCTGGCACACCCGCGTCTGCGTCAACTCCGCCTCCGGCCCCTCGAAACTCAGCCGGCTCAAACTCCATCCCAACACCCGATCCGCCTCCTCGTACAACGCGCGGGCGCTCGCGGAGTTCTGGTGGAGCGATTGCCCCATGCCGACTTTTTGGGCACCTTGCCCGGCGAAAAGGAGAGCGGTGGTCATGAAAATAAACCCGTCTGGCTAAGCCTCCGCCGGCCCGAAACCAAGACGGAAAAACCACCCGCCCTCCCGTCCGCCGCCACCCCGGAGCCCCACGCTTCGGACTCGCACCCCACCCGGCGGCCCGGGCAAGCTCTCCCCGTGATCGGCTGGCTCACCGACTTTTTTCGCCTGGGCTGGTCCGCCCTGCTCTGGAACACCCGCAAGTCCTGGCACCTCGCCCGCGGCCGCCCAGATCCCTGCCCCTGCCAGACGCGCAGCGACTCGGGGCGCGCCTTCATGACCGGCTGCGAAGGCATGCTCGCTTTTCACTCCCCCGCCCGCTTTCGCCACGTCTGCCCGCTCCTCGCCCGGCGCACCGATGGCGCCTGGGTCTGCTCCGTCGACGCCTCCGCCATCCGCCCCTTCTGGGGACGCGCCCTCCTCATCCTCCCCACCTGCGCCCTCGCGCTCTACCTGCCCCTCGCCCTCCTCGCCTGGGGCGGACTCCGCGGGCTCGGCTACGAGCTCAGCCTCCGCCAGGCGGCCTGGCCCCCCGCTTGGGACGAGTTTCGCCAAGTCCAAGCCCGCTTTTATCTCGATAAAGCCCGCCAAGCCCGTGCCGCCGGCCGCACCCAGGAAGCGCTCCTCGCGCTCGGCACCGCGTACGAGCTCGACCCCTCGGACTACCCCGCCGGCGTCCTGCTCGCCCAGCTCTGGCAAATCGGGCAACCCGGCGCCTCCGACCTGATCTTCGCGCGCCTCCTCCGTGACCATCCCGACAAACGCGAAACCACCGCCCAGGCCTGGTACCGCGCCCTCCTCGCCCGCGGCGACCACGCCGCCATCCACCGCTTGGCCGGCGAACGCTTGCTGCACGGCGCCCCCGACCAATCGCCCGCCTGGGCCCAGGCCTTTCTCTTCAACCACCGACAAACCCTCGACCCCGCCGCCCTCGACCTCCTGCTCCGCGACCCCGCCCTCCCCCCGCGCTGG
>JBILUB010000044.1:0-11115 GCA_044371245.1 Opitutaceae bacterium | reverse complement strand
CCCTTGCCTATCGCCATGGTGCAGCATGCCAAATACTTGACCGCGCTCGGTTGCTGGCTGCTGGCGCTGGGAGGGCTGCGGGCGGACTCCCCCGCGCTCACCCCGGCTGATATCGTGTGGCTGGAAGACAATCCCCGCGTGTCCGTCTCCTACGATCCGCATTGGGAGCCATTTTCCTTCCGGGATGAACAAGGGCGCTTCCGCGGCCTCGACGCCGATGTGCTCCACGAACTCGGCCGGCGCCTCGGCATCGTGCTTGAGCCCGTGCACGCCGGCGACTGGCCGGAGGCATACCGCCGCGCCCTCGCCGGCGAGGTGCAGGTGCTCACCGGGACCGCCCGCGCCCCGGAGCGCGAGGCGCATTTCCTTTTCACCCGTCCCTACGTTTCGTTTCCCGTGGCGATTTTCACCCGTGAGGAGAGTCCGGCGATCGACGACTTTTCCCAACTGATCGGCAGCCGCGTGGCCGCGGTGCGCGACTACGCGGCCACCCTGGCGCTGCGGAGGGATTTTCCAGAGATCGAGCTGCTCGAGTGCGCGACGGTCGGCGAGGCGCTCGGGCACGTGGCCGCCGGCCGGGCCGATGCCGTCCTGACCAATCTGGTCAACGCCGCGCACGTCATCCGCCGCGATGGCCTGATGGGGCTGAAAGTCGCGGGCCTCGGGCCCTACTCGTTTCAACTCCGGCTCGCCGTGCGGCGGGACCAGCCGGCGCTGCACCGCGCGCTCGACGCCGCCATCGCCTCCCTCGACCGGAAAGACCGGCAGCAACTCCTCGCTCCCTATGTCTCACTGGAGACCGGAGCGGTGGTCAGCTCCCGGCAGGCCACCGCCTGGGCCGCCGCGGCCGCGGGGCTCGGTCTGCTCGTCGCCGGCGCCTTCGCCTGGCACCACCGGCGCCTGCGGCGCGAGCTCGAGGAGCGCCGGCGCCTGCAGGTGGAGCTCGAGACCTCGCGAGATCGACTGGCCCGCCTGAACGAGGAAAAAACCGGCCTGATGCGTATGGCGGCCCACGACCTGCGCAATCCCCTCGGCGGACTCCTGCTCGGGCTCGACGTGCTACGCATCGCCAGCCCCGCCGAGCGCGAAGACGAGCTCCTGCGGATGCGCGGCCAAGTGGATCGGATGATGCATTTGATCCGCAACCTGCTCGACGTGCAGGCCCTCGAGACCGGCTCTCGCCGGCTCCACCCCGAGCCCATCGCCCTGGAGGCGGCGCTGCCCGAGTCGCTCGCCGCCTTCGAGACCGAGGCGAAGCGCAAACGCATCCGGCTCGATGCGGAGATCCCCTCCGGCCTGGTGGTGCGGGCGGACCGCTCCGCCCTTCGCCAGATCTGCGACAACCTGATCTCAAACGCCGTCAAATACTCCCCCGCCGGAGGCGCGGTGCAGGTCGCCGCCCGCGCCACTCCGGGGGGCCGGACCGTGCGCCTGGCGGTGCGCGACGAGGGCCCGGGCGTGCGCCCGGAGGAGATGCCCCGTCTTTTCCAAAAATACACCTGCCTGAGCGCCCGCCCCACCGCCGGCGAGTCCTCCACCGGGCTCGGCCTCTCGATCGTGCGGGAACTCTCCCAGCGCCTCGGCGGCCGAGTCTGGTGCGAGAGTGAGTCCGGCCGCGGGGCCACCTTTTACGTCGAGCTGCCGGCACCCGACGCGCCGCCGGCCGACGCGTGATCCGGAGCACGGACACGCCGACTCCTTTTGACCCGCCTCCGGCCCGGGCCCAGGCTGCCCCACCAATGAAAAAAGCGCTTTTCCTCCAAGGAGGCTGGGCCGGCCACGAGCCGGAAAAAATCGTCGCGCTGTTCGCGGCCGACCTCGCCGCCCACGGTCTGCGGGCCGACATCGCGGACTCGCTGGACGTACTCGACGAGCCCGGGCGACTGGACGACTACGCGCTGATTTTCCCCTGCTGGACGATGGGCACGCTCAGCGCCAAACAAGAACAGGCGCTCTGCGCGGCCGTACGCGGCGGAGTGGGGCTGGCCGGCGTGCACGGCGGCATGGGCGACGCCTTCCGCGGACGGCTCGACTACGAATGGATGGTCGGGGGCCACTTCGTCGGGCATCCCCATGTCGGAGACTACCGGGTGCGCATCGTCGACTGGCACAGCCCGATCTGCGCCGGCCTGCCCGCCGACTTCCTGTATCGGTCGGAGCAATACTACCTGCTGGTCGACCCGGGGGTGCACGTGCTGGCCGACACGCTCTACGCGCACGAGGGCCGTCTGCTAAACATGCCGGTGGCCTGGCAAAAATCCTGGGGAGCGGGGCGCGTTTTCTACAATTCCCTCGGCCACCACCCCGACGAGTTTGTGCAGTTTCCCGCCGCACGGGCGCTGACGCTGCGCGGCGCGCTGTGGGCGGCCGGCTTGCTCTAAAGCTGGGAAACAAGCAGGGCCGGCGCCGAGAGCGCGGCGGGGCGCAGGCTGGACCGGACTCGCAAAAAACCGCTTGCTCTCGGGGGGGCCGAGAGGCTTGCTCACCCTCCTTTCAGATTTTCGGGCTGTAGCGTAGCCTGGTAGCGCGCTTGCATGGGGTGCAAGAGGTCGTGAGTTCGAATCTCACCAGCCCGACCATTTAAATCCCCGCCGACCACCGGTTTATCCCCGGTGGTTTTTTTAATCCGCGTCCTTCGCGCCGTCCGCGGGCGCCACGAGATCGTCCTCCGTGTAGAGCCGGCGGTCCGGACCGGCACTACGCCATTGCACCTGATCGAGCGCGAGGGGATGCACCTGCCAGGGCGTGCCCCAGCGATCGATCAAACGTCCGTCGCGCAACGCGGGATGGGACGCCGGCAGGGCTGATTCCCCAAGGGCCTCCGCATCCTGCAAGGCGGTGACCCAGTCTTCATTAAAACCAGGGCTGAGACGCTGTCCGCCGGGAGCGGGCCCCGCCTGGAAGTAGGCGGTGGAGAGTTCGCCCAACGCGGACAGGTCGTCGAGGGGAGAGCCATCGGCCGCAAGCAGACGCTCCCACGCCAGGGCCGGGCCGGCCCCCGGAGCGCGGGGAGGCAGCAAGGTCGGCGGCGGGCCGGGAGCAAAGGCGTGATCCGGAGGGGCTAGCGCCGCCCCTCCGCCAGGCGTGGCCGGGGCGCCGGGCGGGTGCTCCCGAGGCCCGCGCAGGCTCCACCAAAGCAAGAGGGCCAGAGCCACGCCGAGGCCGCTGACGCAGGCGAGACGGAGGCCGCGGCGCATGACGCGGAGGGCTCAGGCGAAAAGACCCAGCGGGCCGCTGGCGCTGGGGCCGGGCGTGAAAAACTCGCCGATCCGGGGCAGCACCGAGGGCAGATCGCCCGGAGCCACGCCGAGCCAAAGCGCGAGATCCGCAAAGTACTCGTCGACCGACCAGCTCGGCAGGGTGACGCCGCGTGAGGTGACGATTTGCGGCCCGTTGAGCGCCAGATCGGGATAGGCGCCGTAAACCCGTCCGCCCCGCACACCTCCGCCGAGCACAAACGCGTTGCCCCCCCAGGCGTGGTCCGAGCCGGCGCCGTTGGAGGTGAGCGTGCGGGCAAAATCGGAGGCGGTGTAGAGCGCCACCTGCTCACGCAAACCCAGCTCACCCAGGCCCTCCCAGTAGCTGGCGAGGCAGCGATTTACCACATCGACCATCCGATCCATGCTGTCGATGACCTCGTCGTGGTGGTCCCAGCCACCGTAGTTGAGGAAAAAAGTCTGACGACGCATCCCGAGGGGACCGCGGGCGGCGATGGTGCGGAGCAGCGCCTTCATTTGCTGGCCGAGCGAGACGGCGGGATCGTTGCCGCGAACGCTGGTCGAAACGGGGGCCGTGTACGGAGCCGGCGGTTGGTAGCCGGGATCGCCGGGGAAGAGCGTGACCAGGGAGGTGGCGTCAAAGGCGTCCTTGAAGGCGACGCTGTCGTCGATCGCGCCGCGAAGATTCTGCGCGAAGCTCTGCTCGAGGAGGTTCTGGTACTCTTGCTGCAGGAGGTTGTCCATCGCGGCGGTCCGCACGGCGAGCCGGGAGCGTTCGCCGACGATCGGAGCGGCGAGAGGAGAGTTGTAGTCGGAGGGCAGACTGCTGCCCGTGGTCGAGATGCTGTAGTTAAAAACCGTGCGACCAGCCTGCCAGGCGTTGTTGCCGGCCAGGGAGATGTTCATCGACACCCGGGCCTCGCGATTGGCCGAGTGAAGCAGATCGGCCGCGAGGCCGGCCCAGCCGAGGGTGCGCGCCTCGGTGGCGAAGGACGTGTGCCACTGCTGCTGCTGATCGGAGTGCGAGTAAAGGCCGCGGGGGCGGAGGCCGGTGGAGTCGAGATAAGCGGACTTGGAGATGCGCTCGGCGAGCGTGCCCACATTCGCGACGAAGGCGAGTTGGCCGGAGGCGTAGAGCGAGGCCATGCCCGGCCGGCCCGCGTGGTCGCCGCAACGCGGATGGACTCCGAAGCCGAAAGGATCAGTGGGGTGACTGGCCAGCGGCCGGATGGCGGAGGCGGAGAGAGCCAAGCCGTCCGCGTTTCCGACGGGATCGTAAACTCCGCCGCGAGTGGCCACGTAGCTCGTGTAGGGCGCACCCGAGCCCGGCGCGGGCAGGAGGAGATTGTACGAATCCATGCCGCCGGCAAAAAAGAGACAGACGAGCGCGCGGTAATCGTCACCCACGGGCAAGGTCTGGGCCACGGCCGAACCGGCCATGCGGAGGTTCAGCAAGGTCGAGAGCAGGCCGAGCGAACCGACGGCCGCGCAGCTGGCCTGACCGATGAAATCGCGACGGGAGAGGTGACGGGGCATCGGAGGGGGCGGGTGGATGGGGCGGAGCGGACTCAGCGCAGGACCGCGCTTTCGGGGGAAATGGCGACGAGATGGACGGCGACACGAAAGCGGAGCCGCGCCCGCTGCTCGGCGATCTGGGGGTCGAGGCCCGGAGCCGCGGGATCCTCGAGGCGCAGGACGGCCCGCGTGATCGCGCGGAAGGTCGACGGACTCATGCGGCCGGCGCACAACGCCCGGTCGAGCGCGCTGACGAGGGCCGCTCCGTCGCCGTGCGCCAGGGGCAACCACGGGGTCTCGTCGACGCGAGTGTTCCACGCGGACTCGTCCTGATCGGGCGTGGCGGGGTCGTCGGGTACGTTGGAGGTGTTGAAGCGGGTCAGGCTGGTCTGGCTGTTGGCGGAGAGCGCCGAGGTGAAGCGGTTGGGGCCGGTGATCGCGGTGACCCCGTTGTGGATCTGCATCTCGGGTGAGACGAGGCCCAGCGGAGAGAGCGGGCCGGGCGGCCGATGGTCGGGCGAGTAAAAGTTGAACACACTCGGCGCGCTCAGGGGACGCTGGAGAAAGTCGTCGAGCAATCCGCCAAAGCCGCGAAACCGACCGCCGGAGCCGGGCCCGGGCGCCGCTCCGAGCGCGCGGGCGAGCGCGACGTAGCGGGTGTAGGGCTCGCGTACCTGACCGTGCTCGGGCGCCTCGAGCCGCGAGGGATCGCGCGCCTCGGGATCGAGGAGGATGGCGCGAAGGACGGCGCGGAGATCGCCGCGCACTCCCGAGCCGTTGTCGGCAAACGCGGCGGATACGCGGGCCACATACTCCGGGCGAGGATTACTCGTGACGAGTCGCTGGATGAGCTGTCGTCCAAGAAAGGGCCCTAGATTCGGGTGGGCGAAGAGGTGGTCGAGGGCGGCGTCCAGATCGGCGTCACCCGCGGCGCCGGTATCGGGCGAGCTCGCGGTCCGGGCCGGCAACTGGAGGGTCGAGTGCCCCGGGAAAAAGACCGTCTTGGGCGCGAGATCGTGCTCCGCATCCCACATGCGCATCGGCCGCCAGGGGATGTTGAAGCTATCGTTGAAGCGGGTGGTGGGCACCTCGTTCAAATCGGTGCGCGAGACGAATCGCGCGGAGTAGCTCAGGCCCGTGAACACCCGCGCCAGAGCGGCGATTTGCGGCTCGCCGTAGGCGGGGATCGGCCGCCCGGCGGGCACAGGCAGGCCCTCGGGGTCCAGCTGCGTGCCATCGGAGAGGCGTAGGCTGCCGTCGGGCTCGAGCACCCACAGACCCAGACTGAAGAGCTGGAGGATCTCGCGGGCGTAGTTCTCGTCGGGGAAGCGGTTGAGCGCCGGATTCGCCTTTCGATTCCGCAACGCGCTCAAATAAAGGCCCATCCAGGGGTGGCGGGTGACGGCCTCGAGCAGGTCCCGCACATTGCCGAAGGAGTGCTCGAGCAGCATGTCTTGGTAGCTGGCGAGACCGCGGACATCGTTGTTCAACGAGCTCATACGGTCCGAAATCACGAAGATCTGGCTGAGGGCGAAGGCGACGCGTTGGCGCAGCGGATCCGAGGCGGAATCGCCGCGCATGGTCTGCCGCCACCAGGCCTCCATGCGCTCGTTTGTGCCCACGACCGCCTCGTTCGTCGTGCCACCGAGCTCCGTCTGCCAGACGTGCACGAGCGGTAGATGCTGATTCACCGGGCGGGTGAACTGCTGCTCGAGCCAGCCGGCAAATCCAAGGGCTCGCACGCGGGCGAGCTCCTCGGGTGCGGGACCGAAGGTGGCTTGTTGCAGGAAACGCGCGGCGGCTTTTTCCGCCGGGCGCCCGTCGGCCGCGTCGGCGATCGTCAGCGTGGCCGTGGTCCGGGCGCCGAGCGCATGGGACGCACCGGGCTGAAGGGTGACGGTGACGGTCTCCTCGCCCTCGACGAGGGCATCGGCGAGTGGCAGGAGCGTAAACACGGCCTGGTCGACCCCGAAGGGCAGGGTGACGATCAGGAACGGGGGATCGGCGTAGTCAAAGCCCCGCGTGGCCGTGCCCCCGAGCGAGAGCTGGACCGTGAGCGTATCCAGACGTCCGCTACGGCGTATGACGACGGTCCCGCGGTCGGGCCAGTTTTCCGCCATGGCGGGGTCCATCGCGATGATCTCGAGCGTCGGGACGGCGCCGCCGAGCAGCGCGCCGAGGCGCTCATAATCGGTGACGCGGGGGTTGTTCGTGGTGGGATTGGCCGGATTACTGCCGAGTCCCTCGCTGAAAATCCGCCGGGGATCAAAGCCGGTGCTGCGCTCCTCCCAATCGCTCAGGCCGTCGCCATCGCTGTCGAGATCGCTCGCGCGCAGCCGGACGAAACTGCGCGGCCCACCCCCGGAAAAGGAGAAAGTCCGCTCGGCGCCGTCGCCCGTAAGCTCGAGCGTGGGGCTCCAGTTGACCAAATCTCCGCTGGTCTCGAGCGCGTAGCGCTTGTCGCGGACCGAAGACCAGGCGAGCTCGAGACCTCCGCCGGGTGCGATCCGCAGCAGCGAGGCAAGGTGGGAGCGGGGATCGCGTGGATCGGTGCCGAGCAGACTCTCCTGCTGATTGGTGTAGCCGTCGCCATCGGTGTCGACACCCGGGGCGAGACCTTGGGCGGCAAACCGCGCCCGCCAAACTTCGCTCACCTGGTCACCGTCGCTGTCGAGCACCGCTCGCGCCGCCGCCGGTGCGAGCAGTGCGCCCACGAGCAGGGGCAGACGAACAATCAGGGAGGCGTGCATGCCGGGGCGGGGTGAAGAGAGGTGTGATGCCGGGTCGCGAAGTGCGCAAGATAGAGGCCGGGATAAACCCGTGGTTTGACCATACCCTTACTTAACAAAATCCTGCGGAATAGGAGTTTATCCCCAGGATCGAGGCGGGCAATGACCTCAGTGCACCGGGCTCGGAGGATTCGGGTGGGAGGCAGGGAGTGAACGGCGCGCGAGGCCGCGTCAGTGAAGTCTTCGCGAGCAGATTTCCCTGTCCGCGGGCAAAGCCGTTTGCGCAGCCGCCTGGAAAGCCCTGTCCTCACCGGCCGCACTCACCGACCGATGTCCCGCACCTCGCCCACTCTCCCCTCGCCGCGCCGGCCCCGTCGCCGCTGGCTCTACCCGCTGGCGCTGGCCGGGATGGTGGTGTTCGCGTCGGGCCGCAGCCAGGTGGCGGCCCCGGACATCGTCAACATCGACAAGCTCACGCACTTTGCCGTGTTCGGCCTGTTGGCGACGCTCGTGGTGCGCTGTCCCGGCGTAGGGCGTCTGAGCTACGCGATCGGTCTGGTCTCCCTGTTCGGGATCAGCGACGAACTGCGGCAGAGCTTCACCCCGGGGCGCTCGGTGGAATTTGCCGATTGGATCGCCGACACGGCGGGCGCGGCTTGCGCGGTGTTGCTCTACGGGCTCTGGCCGGCCTATCGCCGCTGCCTGGAGACGCCGCTCGGCCTGCCTTGGCGGCGGCGGCCCGCGGCGGCGCCCACGACGCCCGAAACCATCGCGCCGGATGCTGCGGACCTGGCGAACGACCCGCGGCCCTGATCCAGGATGATTCGGTCGTCGGTCCGAGGGCTCAGCCCACCACGACGTCTCGCATGCCGGCGCGATCGCCGGCCGTGAGGCACCCGAGATTGTGCAGAAACAGGTCCGCGAGCGCGTCGTCTTGATCGACCCGGCCTCCCGCCGTGTGGGGCGTGATCCAGCAGTTCCTCGTCGTCCACAAGGGGCTGTCCGGAGGCAGGGGCTCCGTGGTGAACACATCCAGGTAGGCAGCTCCGAGCCGCCCGGCCTCCAGCGCCTCGACCAAGGCGCGCTCATCGACGGTGGGTCCGCGGCCGAGATTGTAGAAAAAGGCGCCCGGCCTCACCAGCGCGAGGCGGCGGGCATTCACATAGTTCAACGTCGCCTCGCTCTCCGGCAGGATGTTGACCAAATGATCGACCAAGGGAAGCACGGCGGAAAGCCGCTCCTCGGCGATCAGATGCACGCCCGGCTCGCTGTAAGCGCGACGGCGCAACGCATAAATCTTCATGCCGAAGGGCGCGAGCAGCTCGACCAGGCGGCGGGCGATCGCGCCGTAGCTGAGCAGCAGCACGGTCTGGCCCCGCAGCAGACGGGATCCCGCGCGGTGCTCGAAGTACTTCCATCCCCGCGGCCCGAGCTGCTCGGCGAGCGAGGCCGGCAGCTGGCGGCTGAGCGCGAGCATCATCGCGAGCGCGTGCTCGGCGCAGGGCTCGGCAAAAACGGACGAAGCATTGGTCAACACCGCTCCTCGCGCGCGGAGCGCCTCAAAGGTCCGCTCCTCATCGTAGCGGGTGTACCCGGCGCTCGTCAGCGCGATCCAGCGCAGCCGCGGGAGTGTCCGGCAAGCCGTCGCGTCCGGCTGGCCGAAGGCCACATCCGCCTCCGCGAGCAAAGGGTCCTCCCCGGCGGCCGAGAGTACCGACGCGGAGGCCCGGGCCGAGACCAGCAGCCGGTGGCCCGCCGCGCTTAGCGCCGCCTCCAGCCGGGCGCGGGGCCCGGGCTCGAGCGCGGCATTGGTCCATATCGACAGGGAGCGGGACGCGGGCGGTTGAGTTTTCACGGGGCAAAAAACGGCACGGGGCGGGCGCGCGGGAACGACGGGAAAAAACCGCGGCCTACTCGGCCTCGCTGAAGCTGCATACCGCGTGGACCCGCAGCCCGGCGGCACGTAAGCGCGCCGAGCCTCCGAGCTCGGGCAGATCGATGATCGCGGCCACCCCGGCCACCTCCGCCCCGAGGGATCGGATCAGGCCCGCGGTCGCGAGCACGGTGCCGCCCGTGGCGATCAGATCATCCACGATCAGCACGCGATCGCCGGCCTTGCAGGCGTCGGCGTGAATCTCGATCGAGGCGCTGCCATACTCGAGCGCGTAGTCCACACCCACGGTGCGAAAGGGCAGCTTGCCCTTCTTCCGCACGAGCATGAAGGGGCGATGGAGCTGGTAGGCGAGAGCGCCGCCGAGGATAAACCCGCGCGCATCGATCGCCGCGATCAAGTTGACCCCCAGCCGGGTGGCGTCCCACGCGATGCTCTCGACCAGGATGCGGAAAGATTCCGGATCCTGAAACAAGGTGGTCACATCGCGGAAGTTCACCCCGGGCTTCGGCCAGTCACGAATGGTGCGGATCCTGGCCTTGAGCTCGAGCGCGGGGTCGATGTTGGGCATGGGCGATGAAGGGGACGACACGGACCGCCAAAATGTCACGGCCGGAGGCCGAAGGTAAAGCCGGCCCTGCATCCGCCCGGCGGGCCCGCCCTTGACCCCGGCGGCCAGGCGCCCAGCGTGCGCGTTTTCCCATGTCCTCCCTGCCCACCCAGTTCGCCGGCGTCACCGTCCTCACCAAGGCCAACATCTACTTCGACGGCAACGTCGTCTCCCACAGCGTGCTTTTCGCCGACGGCTCGAAAAAGACCCTCGGCTTGATCCGACCCGGCACCTACTACTTCGGCACCGCCGCCGCCGAGCGCATGGAGATCGTCGCCGGTGAGTGCCACGTCACGCTCAAGGATCGCACCGAGCGCAAGACCTACGCCGCCGGCTCCCATTTCGATGTCGGCGCCGACTCCGGCTTCACCATCGAAGTGCAAAGCGGGCTCTGCGAATACATCTGCTCCTTCCTCGCCTGAGCCCGGCTCAGCCGCCCCACGCCCGTCGTCGCCCTCCGCCTCCCCCGCATGCGCTCCGTGCTCGTCCTCCTCGGCCTTGGCGCAGTCTTGCTGACGATCGCGCTCGTCGTGCGCAGCGGCAAACTCATGCGCGAAAACCCCGGTGAGCCGATCAACGCCGCCATGCGACAGGCCTTGGCCGGCAAAGCGTTTCAATGGCCAGAGGCCGACGCCGCCGTGCTCGCCCGGCGTTTCCCCGGAGCCCTCGAGACCCCGAACGGCGCCCGCTACCTCATCACCCGTGCCGGCGAGGGTGAATCCACCCCGGAAAAAGGTCAGCTCGTCACCGTCCACTACACCGCTCGTTTCTTGATCAACGACGAGAAAATCGACGCCTCCTCCGACCACGGCGGACCGTACAACTTTGTCGTCGGCCAGCCCAACATCCTGCCCGGCTGGGCCGACGTGCTCCACCGCATGCGGAAGGGAGAACAACGTCTCATCGCCCTGCCCTACTGGCTCGCCTACGGGGAAAAAGGCCAACGCGGCAAGATCCCCGGCAAAGCCTCGATCGTGCTCGAGGTCGAGCTGCTCGACTTCAAGTAAGCCTAAAAACAGCGATAGGAGGGCGCGTCCGCTGGGGTGATTCCAGCGGTAAGGGTGGCCGACAGGCCGGGTAGGTCCGCCGCTTTCGCGGCGGATTATCCATGGGGCAGCGCCAGCGGCGGCGCGGGGCCCCCCCCCGCCAAGT
>JBILUB010000392.1:0-3018 GCA_044371245.1 Opitutaceae bacterium | reverse complement strand
TTTCGCGACATCTGGATCCAGGATGTCCGCGTCGGCCACGCCCGTCACGGCCTCGCCGTCTACGGCTGGCCCGACGCCCTCACCCGTCGCGTCTCCATCCAGTCTCTCCACGTCGCCCAGCTCGAAGGCGACGCGCTCAAGGCCAACCACGTCGAAGCCCTGCGCCTCCACGACGTCGTCCTCGCCGGCCGTGTGCTCGACGGCGAACACAGCCTCTCCGACGCCGCCGTCGCCACCCCGGTGAAAATCTAGGTCGATGTCCGATCCCTCCACCACCCCCCACGCGCTGGCCTACTTCACCGGCGAGGGCACCGACGGCCTCCACCTCGCGCTCTCCACCGATGGGCTCTCCTGGCGGCCCGTCGCCGGTGGTCGAGGCCTCTTCCACGCCGGGGTCGGCGACGAGAACCTGATGCGCGACCCCTTTATCCTGCCCGCCGCGGACGGCGCCGGTTTTCACCTGCTCTGGACCACCGGTTGGCGCGGCCGCTCGCTCGGCTACGCCTTTTCATCCGACCTCGTCCACTGGACCGGCGCCCGCGCCCTCCCCGTCGCGGCCACCCTGCCGGATGCGGAAAATGTCTGGGCACCCGAGGCCGTCTCCGACCCCGCCACCGGCGAGATCCTCGTCTACTTCGCCACCCGCCAGCCCTCGCGCTACGACGGGCACCGCATGCTCGCCATCCGCACCCGCGACTTTGTCCACTTCACCGGCCCCGAGCTTTTCTACGACCCTGGCCACAGCGTGATCGACGCCCACCTCGTGCCCGACCCCGTCCGTGGGCGCTGGGTCATGATCGCCAAAGACGAGCGGCCCGGCCGCAAACACCTCTTCACCGCGACCGCGCCCACGCCCTCCGGCCCTTGGTCCGCGCCTTCCCCCGCCCGCTCCGAGACCCTTTGCGAAGGCGCCACCACCATTCGGGTCCCCGCTGGCTGGATCATCCTCTACGACGCCTACGGCACGGACCGCACCCGCGCCTTCCTCAGCCCGGACCTCGATCTCTTCCAACCCGCCGACGAGGCCCTCGACCTGTCCGGCTTCCCCGCGCGCATCCGCCACCCGACCGCCTTCCCCATTACCCCGATACTCTTCACCGCGCTCAGCGCCCTCCCCTGATCCCGCTCATGAGCACCCGACTTCGTCTCATCCTGCTCCGTCTCGTTCTCTTCTGCGTCGTCGCGAGCGCCCCCGCCGCGCCCATCCCCGTCTCCGTCACTTCGGAATCCAGGCAGGTCCTCGACGGCTTCGGCTCCTCGACCGCCTGGTACGCGGACGAACTGGCCGATTTCGACGCCGACGCCCGCGCGTCCCTCCTCCGCTTTCTCTTCGACCGCGATTCCGGCCTAGGCCTTTCCCTCCACCGCATCCGCATCGCCCCCGAGCCCGCCGAAAACCCCCGGGGCCCCGCCTACGACTGGGAAGACCCCACCCTCGCCAAACAGCTCGCCCTCCTGCGCCAGATTCAGGACGCCTACTCCCCTCGTTTCCTCGCCTCCCCCTGGACGCCCCCGTCCTGGATGAAGGACAACGCCTCCACCAAAAACGGCGGCCGACTCCTCCCCGAACACTACGATCGCTACGCCGCCCTCCTCGCCGAGTGGACCGCCGGGGTGCGCCAACGCGGCATCCCCGTCTCTCTGCTCTCCCTCCAAAACGAGCCCGAGGAGGCCAAGCGCTGGGAATCCTGCGTCTGGACGCCCGCCGAGCTCGCGGCCTTCGCCGGTCGCCACCTCGTCCCCGCCCTCGACGCCCGCGGCCTCGACCTGCCCCTCCTCGCCAACGAGTTCACCCGCTGGGACGACCGGGAGCTCGACCAACTGCTCGCCCACCCCGACGCGCCCGCCTCGCTCACCCACGCCGCCGCCCATCTCTACAAAAAATCCCACCGCCGCCTCCGCCCCTTCCCCGGCGTCGCCGAGCGCGGCCTCGCCCTCTGGATGACGGAATTCTACGTCGGCGACTACCTCTTCGCGACCAAGCCCGTCGACGAGACCACCCGCGGCCTCGTGCTCGCCGCCGCCGTGCACGACACCCTCGTGCTCGCCGAGGCCCGGGCCTTCTTCTTCTGGTGGTCGATCGCCCCGCCGACCAAAGCCCCCGAAGGCCTCATCACCGCCTGGTTCGAGCCACCCGCCCAGCCGCCCTACTCTCGCTGGGAAGCCACGTCCCAGGCGTATTTTTTTGGCCAATACAGCCGCTTCCTGCCCCCCGGCACCGTGCGGCTCGCCACCGATACCGCCGCGCTCCCCGCCGAGGTCCGCCTCTCCGCCTACCGCCGCCCCGACGGCGCCCGCGTGCTGATCGCGCTCAACCCCGGCACCGAGCCCCTCGCCCTCCGCGTCGCCCTCGATGCCCCGCGCGCCTTCACCGCCACCCGCAGCTCCGCCGAGGAGCGCCTCGAACCGATACCCGCGCCCCGCGCCGAGGCCGCCGCGCTTCTCCTCTCGCTCGCCCCGCGCAGCGCCACCACCTACCTCGAGGCCGCGGCCACCCCCGACTCGCAAAAGCAGCCGTAATACGGCGCGCGTGCCCGGCTGCTCACCCGCCCGCACTCGCGTTCGCTTCTCGCCTCCCCACTCGGCCTCCTGCCAAGGTATGCCCGGATTTCTTGTGTCGCGGCTCGCGAGCCCGTGATCGGGATATCTTTCTGACTCCGCCCCCACCCCGTCCCCCGGCCGCCGCCCCCTCCGTGTCCGGCCCGAACGCTTGTTTTTAAATGAAGATCCCCCCGCTCCCCCGCCTCTTCGCCCTGCTCGCGCTGGCGATCCTCTGCTCCCCCGCTCTCACGGCCTCCGCTTTCCGCCCCGGCGCGCCGACCGAACCCCCGGTCAACCGCATGCCCCAGGGCGGCGGCGTCGTCTACCCCGCGTGGACCGCCGAGTTCTGGTCCAACCCCGAGCACGCCGGCCCCCCCGCCTACTCCCGCTCCGATATCCGCATCGCCTTTGATTGGGAAACCTACCGCCCCATCGTCGGCGTCCACGCCGAGAGCGTGCGCGACTTTCCGCGCGGCC
>JBILUB010000391.1:0-3019 GCA_044371245.1 Opitutaceae bacterium | reverse complement strand
CCCGCCCGCGCGCTCACATGCCGCACCACGCCGTCCAAAACCGCAAACACCGGATCCAGCGCCTCGCCCGCGCGATCACGCTCCAGCGGGAAAAGATCCAGCCCTTCGTGAAACTGCCGCCCCCCGCTCCGCACACTTCCGTAAAGTCCCGAAATCAGCAGTCCCGACTCCGTCGGCTGCACAAACCCTTCCGGGCCCTCACCCCGCAGAAAAGCCTGATTCGGCGTGGGCCAGGCCAGCTCCACCCGGCGGGGAGCCGGAGCCGGCGCCGCCCGCTCGGCGGCCACCGCCGGCGAGAGCGCGAGCTCACCCCCCGCGTCCTCCTCGGATCCGCCACCGTTACAGCCCGCCAGCACGATGCCCGCCAAAAGGACCCAACTCCAAACCACGCCCCGCCCGACCGACCTCATCGCAAGGATTTTTGGACCTTCGCTCGCGCCTCCTGCGCGGAGCGGGTGATGTTAAGCGCCAGCTCCGCGATCTTGTCCTCGGGCACCTCGACGTAAGTGATGATGTAGCCCTGCGTCAGCGGCCCATCGATCCGTCGCGCCCCGATCGGAATGTTGTTCACCACCGTCACGATCCGCCGCCCCTGATTCGGCACGCTCATCTTGTATAGATCGGTGCCCGCCTGCTGCGTCAGACGAAAGGCGAAGGCCTTGCCCAGCTCGCCGTCGACCACCTCGACTCCATCGATGTCCAGCTCGGTGAACTGGGCCTTCGGCTCGATCTGAATGACCACCCCGCTGTCCGGCAGCCGCGCCACACCGCCCGCCTCGTTTGGCAAAGCCTCCAAAAAGAAACGCGCCAAAGCCACCTGTGGCTCCGATTTTTTTGAAGACGAAGCACATCCGGCCAGCCCCAGCAAAATGACCGCGAGGAAGAGAGAGAAAAACGGACGGAGTAAACGCATCGCCCAGACCCTGTCCGCGCACGGTCGTCGCTGGCAAGCCGTGAGCACCCTTTTGCCGGCGCTCCGCCCGCCGGCACCGCCCCGCTCAATCCTCCAGCAGATCGAGCTGGGCCGGATCCACCCGCGCGGCGAGCAGCTTCCGCAAAAACGTATCCCGATGCTCCGGACAACGACCCAACCGCAACACCGCTTCGCGATGCTCCTCCGTGCCATAGCCTTTATGCTGCGCGAAGCCGTAACCCGGATACATCGCGTCGAGCTCCACCATCAATCGATCCCGTTGCACTTTCGCCACGATCGAGGCCATCGCGATCGAGAGCGACCGCGTATCACCCTGCACCACCGCTTGGTGCGGGTAAGGGAAGTGTTTCAACGGCAGGCCATCGATCAAGATGCGGGCCCGTGCCCGGGGACGAAACGCGGCGATCTCCTCCGGACTGGAAAACAGATCGGGCTCCGGCGGCGGCGCGGCGAAATCCGTCGGCGCATAGATCCCCTCCAGGGCGCGGCGCATCGCCAACCTCGTCGCACCCAGGATGTTTTCGCTCTCGATCTCGGGCACCCCGGCGACCCCGAACTGGGCATGGATCTGCCCCTCCGCGGCCAAGGCCTCGAAATCCAGATACAGCGTGTCCCGCTCGGCCGCGCTGAGCTGTTTCGAGTCGTTGATCCGCCGGGCGTTCGCCTCGGCCCACCGCCCCTCCAAAAACTCCCGCGTCACCAACACCGCCGCGGCCACCACCGGACCGGCCAGGGCTCCCCGCCCCGCCTCGTCCACGCCGATCAACTCCCGGTGTTCCCGGAGCTGCTTCAGATCGAAACCGCGGAGCTGGCGACGCTTGAAAGGCATGAACGAGACGCAGGGGGAGAAAGAAAGACGGAGCGGCAGCAGAGCGCCGGGCGTCCGAAGGATCAAGCCCCGCCCCCGCCCCACTCCTTGCGCGGCGGCGGCGGTTTAAGGGGCAACTCGTCCAGCTTGCCCGCCTCGCTCACCACCTCGTACGCCGTGCGGAAATGCAACTTCGCGTAGTCGCGCAAAGCATCGACCCCGAGACGCCGGATGATCTCGTGCGCCTGCACCTTCACCGCCGCGCTCGCTCCCTTCTGGAGCTTCTCGCCAAACCGTCGGGAAAGCGTGTTCATCTGCTGCACATACTCGGCCCGCGCCACGATCGATGCCGCTGCGACCACCGGATCCTCCTCCGCCTTCGTCCGCATGCGCAGCTCGAAGCCCTGCCCCGCGCCGAGCTTCGTGAGCTCACGCTGGACCAGCGGGTCCTCGGTGAACTGATCGAGCAAACCCCACGGCACCGCCTTCTCCGCCAAAGCCTCCTGCAAAGCCCGCGCATGTTGAAAAGCCAGGATGTGATTCTGGCTGAAAAACCGCCGCCGCATCATCAGATCGTTGTACTGCCGCATATCCGCGCAGTGGATCACCTTCACCACCACGCCCGGCGTGGCCCGGATCAGGCGATCGAGCTCCAGGATACGCGTCTCGGTGATCTTTTTGGAATCCTGGGCTCCCGCGGCGCGCCACTTCTCGATCATCCCCCGGTCGGCGACCACGGTGGCGGCCACCAAGGGACCGAAGAAATCACCCTTCCCCGATTCATCGCAGCCCGCATGCGGCTCGAACCAATCGGGATGCAAAACCTCGTCGTAACCGAGCTTGGCCGCGCCCGTCACCTCCGGCTCCAGCACCATCGTGACAAACTCCTCGGTACCCTTGCCCGCCACGACCACCTTACGGCTGTCATAGCCCGTCACGTTGACCTTGGCGGTCTCGCTGCGAAAAGCGAAACGCGCATACGCGACCTCGAAACGTTCCCAGCCCCGCGCCGCCAACAACTGCCCCAAACGGGTCAACTGTTCCTCGCTCAACTTGACGGTATAGCTCGCGAGCTTCTTGGGCGCATCCGGATCGGCGGCGGGTTTCTTCGACATCGTAAAGACGAGCAGTTGTCCACGGGACCTCGCCTGAGCACAAAAAGAAAGTGCGTCCCCGCTCCGCAGCCAAAGATTGAGCGCCGCCTTTTTTCTTCGCCTCCTGCTCGCCCGTGTCCGCCACCGCCCTCGCCAACGCCGCCCCTGCCTTTCGCTCCGACC
>JBILUB010000390.1:0-3024 GCA_044371245.1 Opitutaceae bacterium | reverse complement strand
CCCTCCGTGGCCCGGCCCCGACACGTAGATCATGTCGAGATCGTGCGCCTTGATGATCCGGTTGAGGTGCGTGTAGATGAAGTTCTGCCCCGGAGTCGTGCCCCAGTGCCCGAGCAACATCGGCTTCACGTCCCCGAGCTGGAGCGGGCGTCGGAGCAGGGGATTGTCGGCGAGAAAGATCTGGCCGACCGAGAGGTAGTTGGCGGCGCGCCAGTAGGCGTCGATCTGGTGGAGCAACTCGGACGGGAGCATGGCCGGGGAGGTGTGCATGATGACGGGGGATGGTGCGCGGCGCGCCTACCTCCCCTCGGCGTCGGCACCTGAGCCGGCGAAAGACGGATGAGAAAGTGGGGCGAGACTACTTCGTCCCGAGCGGTGCGTCCATCAGGCCGGGGCCCGCGTAGCCGGGCGGGTTTTACCGATAACAAGCCTGCACATCGGTCCGGCCCGCGGGAGGAGCCCAGTCCACCGCGACCCCGTTCGTGAAAACACCGCGTTGGGATCACGGTCAACACGAGGGGGGAAATCTACACGCGGCGCGCTCCCTCACGTCATCCGGCTGATGGTTTTTCGGAAGCGGTTTAACGATACCGCGAAGAACACCGCGCCGATCGCGGCGAGGGCGAGGAACTGGGGCCAGACGACCCCCGGGCCGGCGCCGCGGAAGAGGATCGCCTGACCGAGCGCGACGAAGTGCGTCGTCGGCGCGAGAAGCATCACGTGCTGCACAAGCGCGGGCATGCTCTCGCGGGGGGATACGTTGCCCGAGAGCAGTTGCAGCGGCAGGAGCACCAGCACCAGCAGCATGCCGAACTGAGGCATCGAACGGGCGAGCGTCGCCATGAAGATCGCCATCGAATTGGACGCGAACAGATGCAGCGCCGCCCCGGCCAGAAAGAGCCCCGCCGAACCTTCGATGGGCACGCGCAGCACACCTTGCACGACGCCAAACAACGAGACGCCCACCGCGACCAAAACCACCAGGCCCATCGCCCACACCTTCGAGAGCATGATCTCGGCGGGGGTTACGGGCATGACGAGCAGATGCTCGATGGTGCCGTGCTCGCGTTCGCGGATCAGCGCCGCACCGGTAAGGATGAGCGAGAGCATGGTAACGTTGTTGATCAACTCCATGAGCGAGCCGAACCACGTCGCGTCGAGGTTGGGGTTGAAGCGGGTGCGCAGGGCGAGCTCCACCGGCGGAGGGCTCGAGCCGCGGTGGCCTTGGAGAAACTCGGCGACCTCGCCGAGCGCGATCTGCCGCACGTAGCTGCCTCCGGTAAAGGCCTGGCTCATGCGCGTCGCATCGACGTTCAGCTGGATCGCGGGGGCACGGCCGGCCAGCACGTCGCGCTGAAAACCGGGCGGGATATCGATCACGAAGGTGTAGTCGCCGGCGTCCATGCCCGCATCGACCTCGCCCGGGGTGATCATCGTGGGCGTCTTGAAACGCGGCGGATAAAACGCGGCCGATATGCGGTACGAGAGGGGCGAGCCATCCTCGTCCACGATGGCGAGGGGCGCGTTGTGCAGCGTCTCCTTCATCGCCGTCGCCGACACGTAGATCGACACGGTGAAGGTGTAGACGATGAGGCCGAGCATGACGGGATCGCGCGCGAGGCTCCACAGCTCCTTCACCCCGAGGCGGTAGATGGTGGCGAGGTGCGGCACCGTCAGGTCTCCTGTTTTTTGAGCAACCCGATGGAGAGGCCGAGGATCACCGGGACCGCGAGCAGCAGCGGCCAGAAAGAGGCGTGGAGTTCGGAAAAGCCCAGGGCTTTGCTGAACACGCCGCGACTGATGTTGAGAAAATGGGATGCGGGGTAGATCCGGCCGATGAAGGCGCCGACACCCTCGAGCGAGGACACCGGATTGAGCATGCCGGCGAACTGCACCGCCGGGATGAGGGTGCCGATCATGGTCACGAAGAGGGCGGCGATCTGGCTGCGGGTGAAGGTGGAGGCAAACAACCCGAAGCCGGTGGAAAAGAGCACGAAGAGCAGCGCCCCGGCGGCGAGCGTGGGAAAACTCCCCTTCACCGGCACGCCGAAGGCCGTGATGGCGAGCAGCGTCATCAAAAGAAAATTGAAGAGCGCGAGGGCGACATACGGGAGCTGTTTGCCGAGAAGAAACTCCGCGCGGCTGATCGGGGTGACGTAGAGATTGATGATCGAGCCGAGCTCCTTCTCCCGCACCACGGAAAGCGCGGTGAGCATGGCCGGGATCATGAGCAAAAGCATCGGTATGACGGCGGGCACCATCGCGGGCAGGCTCCTGACGTCGGGATTATAGCGGTAACGCGTCTCGATGGTCGCGGGGCCCGATAGCGCGCGTTCACCCAGACTGCGCGTGGCGGTGTCGAGCAACCACCCTTGGTGCATGCCGGCCACGTAACCCTGCACCGTCTCGGCCCGGCGCGGCATGGCCCCGTCCACCCACGCGCCGATCTGCACGGCCCGACCGCGCTTAACCTCGCGCGCGAAGCCGGACGGAATCTCGATCGCCAGCGCGAGCTCGCCGGAGCGCATGCGGCGATCGAGGTCGGTGTAGTCGAGCAGCGGCGGACGCTCGACGAAATAGCGCGAGCCGGAGAGATTGAGCGCATAGTTTTGGCTGAGGGTCGTCCGGTCCCGGTCCAGCACCGCGTAGGTGAGATTCTCCACGTCGAGGCTGATGCCGTAGCCGACGACGAACATCAGGATGGCGGTGCCGGCCAGCGCGAGCGTGGCCCGCACCGGATCGCGTTTGAGCTCGAGCGTCTCGCGCAGGCTGTAGCTCCAAGCGCGGGCAAAGTTGAAGGGAAAACGCCACGCGCGGGGTGGCGTGGTTTTCGCCGATGCGGCGCTGCCCGATGGCGGCGGCGGCGTGGTCGGCACGGCCACCTCGGCCGGCTGGGGAGATGCTTCACCGTCGGGCGCGGCCTCCTGGAGATAGCCGATAAAGGCCTCTTCCAGGTTGGCCGCGCCACGTTGGCGGACGATCGCGGCGGGCGTATCCGTGACGAGCACGCGGCCCGCATCCATG
>JBILUB010000389.1:0-3033 GCA_044371245.1 Opitutaceae bacterium | reverse complement strand
GCCGCCGCCGTCAAAATCGCGATGCAAGAGATGATCGCCGAAGCCGCCAAACTCGGCGAACCCCGCCTCGAAGGCGCCTCCCTCCAATTCGGCTCCACCCGGATCAACGGCAACTACGCCCTCGTCGACGCCCTCAAAGCCAAACACCAGTGCACCTCGACCTTCTTCGCCAAACGCGGCGACGGCTTCATCCGCGTCTCCACCAACGTCGTTAAAGACGACGGCAGCCGCGCCGTCGGCACCCCCCTCGACCCCAAAGGCCCCGCCATCGCCGCCATCCAAAAAGGCGAAGCCTACTACGGCATCGCCGACATCCTCGGCAAAAAATACCAGACCGGCTACGAACCCGTGCGAAACGCCGCCCAGGAAATCATCGGCGTCTACTACATCGGCTTCCTCCTCGAGTAGCCCCCGCGCGCGCCGCCCCCGCCCGCCTCGCCCCCCCCGCCCAGGCCACCCATGCGCCTCAGCCTACGCCAACGCCTCCTGCTCGCCTTCGGCGCCGTGCTCGGCGTCACCCTCGCCACCGGCCTCGTCATCTACACCCTCGCCCGCGAGAACCAACACCTCGCCGCCTCCCTCACCCGCGAGAACCTCCCCTCCGTCCAGCTCGCCAATTCACTCGAGCGCCACGCGCTCCAGATGTCCGCCGACCTCCGCGCCTACGCCTACAGCGAGAGCCCCGACACCCTCGCCTCCGCCCAGACCCACCTCCAGGCGGTCAAAGACGTCCTCACCGGCCCCGACATCCGCTCCCTCGACGGCCTCGACCAGACCATCATCGAGGACTCCGCCCGCGCCGCCGAAGACTGCGACCGCCTCCTCGCCGAACGCCGCGAGCTCACCAGCTCCCTCGCCCAGCAATGGGCCGTCACCGAGACCGAAATCGCCCGCCTCACCACCTCCCTCGCCCAGTTCCTCCAAGCCCAGAAATCCGCCCTCCAAGGCGAGATCGACGCCGCCCTCGAAGGCGAGCAACTCTCCGCCCGCCTCCGCCGCATCGACCTCGCCACCCAGGCCCTCGACCTCGCCCGCCAGGCCAACGAACTCTGGCTCCGCGCCAAAGCCGAGCGCGACCTCGGCAAGATCCCCGCCGCCGACCAGCACCTCGCCTCCCTCGACACCGCCCTCGCCTCCCTCCTCGCCCTCGTCGACTGGGAAAAAGACCTCGAGCGCCTCCGCCAGTGCCGCGAGGCCGTCGCCACCTCCCGCACCGCCATGCAGGACACCCTCGCCAAAGCCGCCGCCCGCGACACCGTCGCCCAGCGCCAGGAAGCCCTCGCCCGCACCGTCATCAGCCAGGCCGAGCGACTCGCCGCCACCGGCCTCGACACCGCCGCCCACGCCTCCTCCCGCGTCGCCGGCTCCATGGCCCGCACCATCTGGGTTATCCTCGCCGGCGTCGGCGCCGCCCTCGTCATCGGCATCCTCGTTTCCCTCCTCTTCTCCGGCAAACTCGCCCATAAACTCCACCACATCTCCAGCCTCCTCAAAACCGGCGCCCACCAGACCTCCCAGACCGCCGCCCAGCTCTCCGGCTCCAGCCACCTCCTCGCCGACCAGGCCAGCCAACAAGCCGCCTCCCTCGAAGAAGCCAGCGCCTCCCTCGAAGAAATCGCCAGCATGGCGAAACGAAACGTCGAGCACGCCCAAAACGCCAAAGCCCTCGCCGCCGCCGCCCGCCAGTCCGCCGATTCCGGCACCCGCGACATGCAGGAGATGACCGCCGCCATGGCCGAGATCAAAACCTCCAGCGACAACATCGCCCAAATCCTCAAGACCATCGACGAAATCGCCTTCCAGACCAACCTCCTCGCGCTCAACGCCGCCGTCGAGGCCGCCCGCGCCGGCGAGGCCGGCGCCGGCTTCTCCGTCGTCGCCGAAGAAGTGCGCAGCCTCGCGCGCCGCTCCGCCAGCGCCGCCCAAGAGACCGCCGCCAAAATCGCCGACTCCGTCACCAAAAGCGCCCGCGGCGTCGCCATCAGCGCCAAAGTCGCCGCCGGCCTCCAAGACATCGCCGCCAAAGCCACCCGCGTCGACGAACTCCTCGTCGAGATGTCCGGCAGCTCCCGCGAACAAAGCCAAGGCGTCGACCAGGTAAACACCGCCATCAGCCAGATGGACAAAGTCACCCAGTCCAACGCCACCAGCGCCGAGCAGAGCTCCTCCTCCGCCGCCGAACTCACCGAGCAAGCCTCCCAACTCCGCTCCGCCGTCTCCCTCCTCGAACACCTCGTCACCGGCACCCTCCGCCCGACCTAGACACCCCGCTCCCCGCGCCCCGCCCCATTCAGGAGCATTCAGTCCTCAACCGCGGCAAGGCCCGCGCGAACGGAGCCCGAGCCGCACCGCAACGCGCACCGAGGCCCTAAACCCACCCGCCAAAGGCCGCCCCCCCGCACCCCGTCGGGCTTCGGAGTGCAGCGCCACCGCCCACCGAAAAGACCGGGCTAAATACCAGGCGAACTACTTACGGATTTTCCTAAATCCCCGCAGCAATCGACCGATACCTACTCCACGTCACCCGTGGATCTCCCCCGAGCACTCCCCTCCCCGCACCCCCGCCACTAGAACGGGCCTTCCCAACCCATCCCACGGCCCCGCCCCCATGTCCGCCCCCACCCAACTGCTCACCTTCCGGATCCAACACCGCTGGTACGCCTGCGATCTCCTCTGGGTCCGCGAGATCCTCCGCCGCCCCGCCCTCACCCCCGTCGACCGCGCACCCGAGGTCGTCCGCGGCCTCGTCCACCTCCGCGGCCAGATCCTCACCGCCCTCGACCTCGAAATCCGCCTCGGCCTCCCCGGCGGCAGCTCCGCCCCCCTCGAGCGCTGCGTCGTCTTTAAAACCTCCGCCGAGTTCGGCCGCCTCAGCTCCCCCCCGCCCGACTCCGACCAGGCCGGCACCGACCTCATCGGCCTCTTCGTCGACGCCATCGGCGACATCCTCCCTCGCCCCGCCACCCTGCTCCCGCCCCCCCCCGACGCCCTCTCCGGTCTCCCCGCCGAGTGCGTGAGCGGTATCCTCCCGCA
>JBILUB010000387.1:0-3039 GCA_044371245.1 Opitutaceae bacterium | reverse complement strand
CTACTCCGCCCCGGGCCACTACAACGTCGTCGTCACCGTCACCCGCGGCACCTCCTCGGTCGTCTCCTCCCAGACCTTCACCGTCCACAACCCGCTGACCACCGGCAAGCCGACCAACACCTCGACCATCATCTACGACGACGCCACCACCGACAAGGTCTGGGCCGTCAACACCGACGCCGGCACCCTCGCCGCCATCAACCCCACCACCGGCGCCAAGCTCCACGAGGTCGCCTCCGGCTCCAAACCCCGCACCCTCGCCAAGGCCCCCGACGGCTCCATCTGGGTCGCCAACGAGGGCTCCGACAACATCACCGTCCACTCCGCCGCCAACGGCGCCCTCACCGCCACCATCGCCCTGCCCCGCGGCTCCGCCCCCTTCGGCATCCTCTTCAGCCCGAACGGCGCCAACGCCTACGTCTCCCTCGGCGGCTCCTGGGAGGTCGCCCGCATCAACCCCTCCACCCGCGTCGTCTCCACCCCTGTCTGGGTCGGAGCCCACCCCCGCGGCATGGCCATGACTGGCGACTCCGCCCGCCTCTTCGTCACCCGCTTCATCTCGGCCGACGCCGCTGGCTCCATCTACGAGATCAACCCCACTTCTCTCGCCGCCGTTCGCACCCTCAGCCTCGCCAAGGACACCACGCCCGACTCCGAGGACGGAGGCCGCGGCGTGCCCAACTACCTCATCTCCCCCGTCATCTCCCCCGACGGCCGCTCCCTCGCCGTCCCTTCGACCAAGGCCAACATCGACCGCGGCACCTTCCGCGACGGCGTCGCCCTCGATCACGACAACACCGTCCGCACCATCACTTCCTTCATCGACCTCACCACCAACACCGAGGCCCTCTCCCGCCGCATCGACCTCAACAACCGCGACTCCGCCATCGCCGCCGCCTACAGCCCGCTCGGCAACTACCTCTTCGTCGTCACCCAGGGCTCCAATTCCCTAGAAGTCCTCGACGCCTACACCGGCAACATCGAGGTCTCCTTCCTCGAGATGGGTCTCGCCCCCCGCGGTATCGTCCTCAACCCCGACGGCACCCGCGCCTACATCCAGAACTTCATGTCCCGCGACATCAAGGTCGTGAACATCAGCCAGATCACCCAAGGCGAAGGTCTCTCCATCACCGAGGTCGCCACCACCAAGGTCGTCGCCACCGAGCCGCTCAGCCCCCAGGTCCTCCTCGGCAAACAGATCTTCTACAACGCCGCCGACCCCCGCATGAGCCAGGACAAGTACCTCTCCTGCGCGACGTGTCACACCGACGCCGGCCACGACGGCCGCGTCTGGGACTTCACCAACCGCGGCGAAGGCTTCCGCAACACCATCGACCTCAATGGCCGCTCCGGCACCGGCCACGGCCTCGTCCACTGGTCCGCCAACTTCGACGAGATCCAAGACTTCGAAAACGACATCCGCGTCCACCAAGGCGGCGACGGTTTCCTCACCGACGCCGCCTTCGCCGCGACCGAAAACACCCTCGGCACGCCCAAGGCCGGCCGCAGCGCCGACCTCGACGCGCTCGCCGCCTACGTCGCCTCCCTCTCCACCGTCGGCAAGAGCCCCTTCCGCGACGAGGACGGCACCCTCTCCGCCGCCGGCGAGGCCGGCCGCGCCGTCTTCAACGCCAAGGGCTGCATCGAGTGCCACATCCCCGAGCAAGATTATCGCGACGGTAAGACCCATAACGTCGGCACGATCAAGCTCAGCTCCGGCAAACGCCTCGGCGCCACCTTGAGCGCGATCGACACCCCCACCCTCCTCGGTCTCTGGAACAGCGCCCCCTACTTCCACGACGGCTCCGCCGCCGACATCCAGGCCACCCTCACCCCGGCCCACATCGGCCCCGGCGTGACCCTCAGCGCCACCGAGAAAAACCAACTCGCCGACTTCCTCCTCGAGCTCGAGACCGGCGTCGCCGTCGCCCCCGCCGCCCCCAGCGCCGGCACCGTCACCCCCGGCACCGCCTCCGGTAGCCTCGTCATCACCTGGACCGACAACTCCAACAACGAAGTTCGTTTCCACCTCCAACGCAGCCCCGCCGGTGCCAACACCTGGACCACCGTCAGCGCCAGCATCCCGGCCGGCTCCAGCTCCTACACCGACACCGGCCTGCCCTTCGGCACCGCCTTCGACTACCGCGTCCGCGCCGAAAGCGCATCGCTCAATTCAAACTGGTCTGCCGTTATCAGCGGCTCCACGCCCGTCGCCCCCTCCGTCTTCGTCCTCGATAACGGTTCCCCCGGAGTGACCATGCCCGCCGGCGCCTGGACCGTGGCCACCGGCACCGGCTTCATCGGAGCCGACTACCACACCAACACCTCTGGTGTCGCCACCTACGCCCCCGCCCTTGCCCAGGGCCAGTACGAGATCGAGGTCAAGTTCGCCACCGGCTGGTCCCAACTCCGCGCGGACGTGCCCCACACCGTCAACCACGCCGACGGAGTCTTCAGCATCAACGTCGACCAAACCCAGGGCGATGTGTGGGTGAAACTCGGCACCAGCTTCACGCTGAACCCCTCCTCCTCCGTCGTTATTGGTCGCCCCAGCACCGGTCGCCCCTCCTGGGACGCCGTTCGCTTCACCCGCCTGGCCGCCGGCACCGCGCCCACGATCAGCGACCAGCCCGACCCCCTCAGCATCACCACCGGAGCCAGCGCCACCTTCACCGTCGTCGCCGGCGGCACCGCTCCCTTCACCTACCAGTGGCGCAAAAACGGCCAGGCCATCACCGGCGCCACCAGCCCGAGCTACACCCTCGCCGCCGTCGCCACCGCCGACGCCGGCACCTACTCCGTGCGCGTCACCAACAGCGTCGGCTTCGTCGACTCCGCCGGCGCCACCCTCACCGTGCTCCCGCCCGGCGACCTCACGCCCAGCATCAGCACCGCCGCCACCCTGCCTTCGGGCACCGTCGGCCAAGCCTTTAGCCTGAGCCTCGCGGCCACCGGCGGCGACGGCGCGCTCACCTGGTCGGCCACCTCGCTGCCCGCCTGGCTCACGCTCAACTCCGCCACCGGCGCCCTCGCCGGCAC
>JBILUB010000043.1:0-11218 GCA_044371245.1 Opitutaceae bacterium | reverse complement strand
GACCACGACGTCGACCAGACGGGTGGGCCACAGACGGGCGAGCGCCGCGGCCGCGGCCGCCCCGGAGCCGAGGGAGACCTCGCGCTCCGACGAGATGCCGCCGGCGAGCACGGTGATACGAGGGGAGTTCATGGTGAGGGGATCATGGGCCGGGTGCGCCTTCGGCGAAAAACTCCTTCCAGTCGCGGCCGTAGAGCAGCACTTCCGGCTCCAGTCGCACGCCGTGGGTCTTCTCCACCTCGGCCCGCACGTGACGCACCAGGGCGAGCACATCGGCCGCGCGGGCGGCCCCGTGGTTGACGATGAAATTGGCGTGCACCGGCGAGACTTCCGCATCGCCCACGCGGGCGCCTTTTAAACCGGCGGCGTCGATGAGGCGGCCGGCCGAGTCGCCGGGAGGGTTTTTGAAGATGCACCCCGCGGAAGGCTCCCGCGGCTGACTCTTCCGACGTTTATCCCGGTACACGTCGATCTGCCGGGCGATATCGGCGCCGGCCAGCTCGCCGGTCGCAGGCGCGCGCAAAACGGCCCCAAGGGCGATGGCGTGCTCGAGCTCCGCGCAGCTACGGTAGTCCACCTGCAGGGAGGCCTTCGGGACCAGGCGCCGCTCTCCGGCGAAGGTCACCAGCTCCACACTCTCCACCACGTCGAAAATCCACCCGCCCATCGCGCCCGCGTTCATGCGCAGGGACCCGCCGACGTTACCCGGTATGCCCTCGAGGAACTCAAAGCCGGCCAACCCCGCCTTCACCGTCAGGCCGCAGAGATTTTTGAGCCGCAGCCCCGCACCCACCCGCACCCGGGCGGTCCCTCCCGGGCGGTCCGGGGGCAAGGGGCAAAAACTCTCCCAGAACGGATGCCTTAAACTGATCACCAACGCATCCACGCCTTCGTCTGGAACGAGCAGATTGGAGCCCCGGCCAAGCGGCATCACCCGCAGCCCCAGGCGGTGGGCGGCGCGCAGCAGGTCGACCAGCTCGCTGTCGCTGGTCGGCTCAGAATAGAGCCTGGCCGCACCGCCCAGGCGCAGGGTGGTCTTGTCGGCGAGGGGCACCTCGCGGCGAGGCGCCTGAGCACCCGGACATGCCAGGGCCAGGGCGGCCGCCACCCGGTCCCACCAGGCCGCCCGGTCAAAACCCGCGAGCCATTGGCGGGCGGAAACATCCAGATCACCGGCGCCGACCACGGCGACCATGTCGCCCGGGCGCAGTTCCTCGCCCAGACGGGCAAACACCGGAGCGTGCCCGCCCTCGAAATGCACCAGCGGCAGCCCCGGGGCGGCGGAGCGCAGGGTCTCCAGCAGGTCGAGGGTGGAGCCGCCGGGCAGCGCGCTCTCCCCGGCGCCATAGACATCGAGGAGATAGAGGGCGTCCGCCGCGGCGAGGGCGGCGGCAAATGCCGCGCGAAACTGACGGGTGCGACTGAAGCGATGGGGCTGAAATACGACCCGCAGCCGACCCGGCGCAGGCAGACGAAGACGCAGCCCGGCGAGCAGGGCGGTGATCTCCGACGGGTGATGGGCGTAGTCCTCGACGACGGTGAAACTCGCGCCGCTCGCCAGGACCGCCTGCCGACGCCGGACACCGGGATAATCGGCGAGCAAACCCGGGCGTAGTCTGGCGCCGAGGAGATGCGCCGCCGCGAGGGCGGCGGTGGCGTTCAACGCGTTGAAATCGCCGAGCGCGCGTACCGTCGCCCGCGGCATTTCCGCGGTGAAGAGACCACCCAGCTCCAGCACCAGGCCCGCCGGCCCGTCGGGCTCCGAAGCTTGGAGAGCGTAGGCACCCTCGCGCCCAAAAGTGAGCACGCCCGGGCGCGGCTCGCTCGCACGGGCGGAGAGTTCACATCCCTTTTGTACCAGCACCGGCCCGCGGGTGCGGCCGAGCAAATCGGCAAAGGCCTGCACCAGCTCGCCCTGGCTGCGGTAGTGATCGGGGTGGTCCCAGTCGAGATTGACCAGGAGGGTGAAGAAGGGAGCGAAGCGCGCGATCGTCCCGTCGCTCTCGTCGATCTCGGCCACCAATAAATCGTCCGAGCCCACCGCCGCCGGAGGACTGTGGTCGTCGGCGAACAAGCCGCCCCCGACGTAGCCCGGGGAAAAACCGGCCGCGCGCAGCGCGGTGACCAGCATGGCCGTGGTCGTGGTCTTGCCGTGTGAGCCGCAGACCGCGACCAAGCGACGGTGACGGGCCAGCTCGGCGAGCAACTCGCCGCGCCGCACGACCGGGAGCCCCCGCGCCTGCGCCGCGAGCAGCGCCGGGTGCCCGGGCGGGATGGCGGAGGATACGACCAAGAGCTCCGTCTCCGCCGGCACCAGTTCCGGCCGCCCGAGCCGCACCCCGCCCCGGCGCAGCCACCCGCCCATCGCATCGGTCAACGCATCGTCGGCGCCGCTGACTGCAAACCCGAGGCCGGCGGCATAAAGAGCGAGCGGCCCGAGGCCCATCCCCCCCACCCCCACGCAGTGCAGAGCGCGCGGCTCGCGGCCAAAAAGCGGGGGAAGCGCCCTCGCGGCGGGCGCGCCCAGGGGCTCCGGCGCGGGATTGTCCCCGACTGCGACGATGGGGGGGAGCGCGCTCACGTCTTGGCGATGAGTTGTTCCAGATCTTCCAGCATCAGGCCCAGCGCCGGCAGGGCCGCGATCCTCGCCAGGGCGGCGCGGCAGGCGGCGAGACGAGGCTCGTCATGCAGCAGCGAGCCGACGAGCGGCGTCAGGCGGTCGAGCGCCGACTGCTCGAGCACCACTCCACCGCCCCGACCGGCAAACCACGCGGCGTTGGCCCGTTGGTGATCATCGGCCGCCTGGGGGAAGGGCACGAGGACCGCGGGCACCCCGATCCGGGCAAACTCGGCCAGGCTGCCGGCGCCCGCGCGCGCGACCACGAGATCGGCCGCCGAAAGCAGGGCGGCCACGTCGTCGCAAAAGGGCATCCAGAGGCAGCGGACGGGGGACCCCGAGGGCTGCCGCGGGTCCGGATGCTCCGTGACGAGGGCCTCGCCCTTGCCGAGCCCGGTGACACAGACCAGCTGGGCTCCCTGGCGCGCGAGTTCACCCGCGGCCCCGCGGGCCCAATCATTTAGCGGCGTGGCCCCTTGGCTGCCGCCGAACACGACCACGGTTTTCCGCGCCGGATCCAGTCCGAGTCGGGCCGCGGCTTCGACCCGGGGCAACCGGGTGATCTCCGCCCGCACCGGCATGGCGGCCGCCCGGACACGGGGATCGTCGGGGCGGCCGGGGAGCGCCACGCCGGGCGGCAGCCAGACACGGGCGGCGAGCCGCGCGAGGTGGCGCACCGCCTTCCCCGGGACATGGTTGGACTCATGCAAGGCCACGGGTACGCCATGGAGCCGCCCGGCCAGGATGATCCCCGCGGTGGTGAATCCGCCGAAGCCCACGATCGCCGCGGGACGCTCCTTGCGGACCAGGCGCAGCCCGGCGGCCAGACCCCGCCCTTGCGACGTGAGGAAGCGGAGGAAAACACCGGGCCGGAGTCCGAAGGGTGTGCCGGGCAGGGGCTCGAAGCGGAGCGCGGGGTACTTGGCCGCCAGGCGCGTATCCACTTTTTTATGACTGATGAGCAGCACCGGACGGTGTCCCTTTTCGAGCAGGGACTCGGCGAGGGCGATGCCCGGGGAGAGGTGGCCGCCGGTGCCGCCGCAGGAGAGCAGAAAAGTCCGGGGGATCGGGGCGGAGCCCGAAATCGGGGTCGGCGGTCGCGACGTGACGGAGGAGGGATAGGTGGCGGCGCTCATCCGAGAAAATCCCGGCTGCCGGGCAGCACCTGTTCACGGCACCAGGCGCGGCGGGTGTTGACCAGGATGCCGACCAGCACCCCCATCAAAAGCAGGTTGGACATGCCGGCGCTGACAAAGGGCAGGGACATGCCCTTGGTGGGCAGGCGACCGGTGACGACGCCGAGATTGACGATCGCCTGGAGGGAGATGAGCAGCAGACACCCGGCGACGAGCAGGTATTGAAACTGGTTGGGCGCGCGTCGCAGATGGAGCAGGCCGCAGACAAAAATCGTGAGAAACAGAGCCACCGTGCCGAGGGTGGCGAAGAGACCCAGCTCCTCGCCGACGATGGCGAAGATGAAGTCGGTGTGCGCCTCGGGCAGGTAACTCATCTGCTGGCGTCCCTGACCGATGCCCACTCCCTCCACGCCGCCGGAGGCGAAGGCCAGGATCGCCTGGTAGAGCTGGTAGGTCTCACCCTGCTTGTTGCCCTCCACGTCGAGGAAACCGAGAAAGCGGGCGAGGCGATTTTGATTCAGCATCACCGCGACGGTGAAAAACGCGATCATGCCGGAGACACTCACGAGGATGTACCGCCAGCGGGCGCCGGCCAGAAAGAGGAGCACGAGGCCCACGGCGGCGATGAGCGCGGTCGTGCCATAGTCGGGCTGCAGCATGTTGAGTCCGGCAAAGGCGCCGATCAGGCCGAGGGGCGCGAGGAAGCCGCGTTTCAGGTCGGCCATGCGCGACTGGTTGAGCGCGAGGTAGTGGGCGAGCACGAACACCAGGCCGAGTTTGGCGAGTTCGGAGACTTGAAAACGCGCGGGGCCGAGACCGAGCCAGCGCCGGGAACCATTCACGCTGATGCCCACCCCGGGGATGGCGACCAGGAGCAAAGCGCCGACCACCAGGGCGCCGAGGATCCAGACGTGGCGGCGCCAGTTTTCGAGATCGAGACGGCTGACCACAAAACCGGCGCCCGCGGCGAGGAAGAGCCCGGCGACCTGCTTAAAGAAGAAGGTCGGCGAGCGGAAGGCGGTGGCGCTGTAAACCGCGACCAGCCCGAGCACGGCGAGCGCGCAGGCGCACAAAAGGATCACGCCCACGGGGCCGAGACCGGCACCGCGCGGAGCGGGTGCGTCGGGATCGGGCAGGTCCAGATCAGGAGTGCGCATGGCAGGATCGGCGGTCGGGCCCAAGAGAGAGCTCAGTCGATGCGGATGACCGGGCTGGCAAAGGGCTCCACCTGCTCAACCGGCTCGACGGGGGTGACGCCGGAGGGTTCGGGCTCACCGATCGGAGCGACCGGAACGACGAGCGTGGGAGCCGGCGCCGGGGCCGGGGCGACGGTGGGGGTGGAGACGGGGGCGGCTTCCGATCGCGAGGCGGCCGAGGCCGTGGCCCGGGCGCCGGACGGCAGGCGGAGCACCTGGCCGACGCGTAGTTTGGCGGGGTCGGTGATGGTGTTCAGGGTGGCGATCTCGCCGGAGCGTACGCCGTGGCGCCGGGCGATGGCCCCAAGCGTGTCACCCGGCTGCACGGTGTAGGTGACCGAGCTGGCGCGGGGCGCGGACGCGGGAGCGGAAACGGCCGCCGAGGCGTTGCCGCCGGAAGAGGAAAGAGGGGCGGCGTTGCCGGGGATGACGAGGCGTTGGCCGACGCGCAGACGGTCCCCGGACAGGTTGTTCGCCGCACGCAGGGCGGAAACAGTCGTGCCCTGCCGGCGGGCGATCGCGCCGAGCGTGTCACCCGACCGCACTTCGTAGGTGTTGGCCGCATCGGTGTCGGCCGAGGCGGCGGGTTTGGCGGGCACGACCAGCTCCTGGCCCAGACGGAGAGGAGCGGATTTGGAGAGCTGGTTGGCGGCGGCGAGCTCGTCCACGCCGATGCCATACTTGCGGGACACGGACCAGAGGCTGTCTCCCTTGGCGACGGTGTGGGTGGCGCGGGGGGCCGGGGCGGCTTCAAAACCGGGCGCGGTCTCGCCCACGGGTCGGGTGGGCGCGAAACGCACGCCGGCGGCGGAAGATCCCTGGGGCGGCGCGAAGGTCGCGACCGGGGCGACCCGGGAGGCGGGCGCGGCGGTCGCGGGATTCAGGTCGGCGTCCGACATGTCCGAGGAGGGGACGGGCGCGATCTGGTCGACATAAGTGGGGTCGGCCGCCGCGGCGGCGGCCGCGCCGGTGTCCTCGGGGCGAGGCTTCTGCTGTCCGGTGGACCGGCAGCCGGGGGTGGCGAAAACAAACGCGAAGACGGCGACATGGGCACCGACGACGAGACCGAACACGTTGAGCAGTTTCATAAGAGTGGGGAGTGGTGGGGATGGATGCAGGGACCAAGGAGTGGGCTGAAAGGTGGATTCAAGGGCGAGGAGCGTCGGCCGCGATGCTCCGGACGGTCTGGACAAAGCGGTCGCCGCGCTCCGCGTAGTTTAGGAATTGATCGAAGCTGGCGAAACCGGGGCTGAGCAGGACGTGATCACCGGGAAGCGCGAGCTCCGCGAGGGTACGCACGGCGTGTTCGAGGTCGTCGCAGAGCGAATGGGAGAGCCCGGCGGCGGCGGCGGCCGTCGCGAGGGCGTGCCGGGTCTCGCCGATAAACGCGGCGTGACGCAGACGGGGGGCGGCCCGGCGGACAAAGGCTTCGATATCTCCGCCCTTCGATTTGCCTCCGGCGATGAGCAACACGGGAGCGCGGAAGCGCGCGAGCGCGGCCTCCGCGGCATGAAAATTGGTCGCCTTGGAATCATTCCACCAAGTGACACCCCGACATTCGCAGACCTGCTCGAGCCGGTGCCGGGCGGGAGCGAAGGTGCGGGCGGCGGCGTAGAGCACACCCTCGCGCAGTCCGGCGGCGCGCCACCACGCCGCGACGAGCAGGAAGTTTTCCCGCTGGGGATAGTCGGCGAAGGCGGTGCCCTGCAGCAGAAGATCGCCGGGCATGTCCTCGGTATCCACACACGCTTCGGGGGGCAGGGGCTGGCCAAAGCGTCCGGCGTGCAGGCGCACGCTGGTGCCGACGTGGACGTGGCCGCCCACGCAGCGCTCGAGCAGACGCCATTTCGCGAGGAAATAGGCCTCCATCGTGCCATGACGTTCGAGATGATCCTCGGCGAAGTTCGTCCAGATCACGCTGTCGGCCCGAAAGTGCCGGAAGGTCTCGGACTGGAAGGAGCTGACCTCGCAGACCGCGACCGACTCCGGGCCGCCGCCGCGACGGTCGACCACAAGCTGGGAGAGCGGGTGGCCGATGTTGCCGGTGGCCGTCGCGTCACGACCGGCGGCGAGGAGGGCATGGGTCAGGAACTCGGTGGTGGTGGTCTTGCCGTTCGTGCCGGTGATCGCGATCAGCGGCCCCCGCCAGCAGAGGGCCGCCAGGTCGAGCTCCCCGAGGCAGAGGAGGCCGCAGGTCCGGGCGAGGGAGAGCCAGGGGTGCGTGGGGGCGAAGCCCGGGGAAAAGAGCAGCAGGGCGTGGCGCTCGGCATCGCGCGCGGTGAAGGAGGGCAGCGCGTCGCCGGGTGCGGCGCCGTCATAGAGCACGGGCTCGGCGCCCAGCGCACTCACCAGCGCCGAAAGGGCGCGGCCGCTCAGCCCGGCGCCAAGGATGGCGACGGGGCGCTGAAGCAGGGGGCGAATGAAGTCCGGCGGACGGAGCACGGGGAGGTGGGCGTGGGTTAACGAAGTTTGAGGGTGGCGAGGCCGGCGAGGGCGCACATCAAGGAGATGACCCAGAAGCGCAGCACCACCTTCGTCTCGGGCCAGCCGAGCTTCTGGAAGTGGTGGTGGATGGGTGCCATCCGGAAAAAGCGGCGGCCCTCGCCGGTCGGACTGCGGCGTTTGGTGTATTTGAAAACGGATACCTGCACGATGACGGAGAGTGCCTCGGCGACAAAAACCCCGCCGACGATGACCAAGGTCAGCGGCTGCTGCACCATGAAGGCGACGACCCCGATCAGTCCACCGAGGGCGAGCGAGCCGGTGTCTCCCATGAACACCTCGGCCGGGTGCGAGTTGTACCAAAGAAAGGCCATGCCGGCGCCGACCAGCGCCGAGCAGACGATCGCGAGCTCGCCGGCGCCGGGCACAAAGGAGATGAGCAGATAGTCGGCGATGCGCGCGTTGCCCGCGGCGTAGGCCATGATGCCGTAGACGAGGGTGACCGTAATGGTGCAGCCGATCGCCAGGCCATCGAGACCGTCGGTGAGGTTGATCGCGTTGGAAAAACCCACGATCCAAAAAAACATCATCACAAAGAGCGCGAAGAGGCCGAGGCCGCCGGTGAAGACAAGGACCGGGTCCTTCAAAAAGGGCACCCAGAGTTCGCGGATCTTGCCCGCGCTCGAGGGGTGGAGGACCAAGGTGACGAGCGCGACCACGGTGACCAGGGTCTGCCAGAACATCTTTTCGCGGGAGCTGATGCCGTCCTTGTTCTTCCGGACCGCCTTCAGGTAGTCGTCGCGAAAGCCGACGGCGGTGAGCGCGGCGTAGACGAAAAGCGCGGTCACGACCCAGACGTTGGGCTCGGCCCAGAGCAGGGAGCTGACAAAAACCGAGGCGAAGATGAGCAGGCCGCCCATGGTGGGGGTGTTCTTCTTGTCGAATCTCGCGGCAAGATCGCCGACGCGGGTGTCGTCGTAGTGCTGGCCGAATTTCAGTCGGCGGAGATGGGCGATCAGCCAGGGTCCGATCACGAAACCGATCACGGTGGCGGTCAGCGCGCCGAGCAGGGCGCGAAACGAGAGGTAACGCAGCAAACGCAGCGGTCCCCAGAGTTGTTCGTGGTCGGCGAGAAAGGTGAGCACGGGATGGGCGAAAAAGAGGGTGCCGGGGCGAAGGGTCGCTCAGTGGCCGACGCCGGCGGGCTCGGCGACGGTGACGTTCGGGAGCAGGAGCGACTCGAGTTGATAACGGCGGGAACCCTTGATGAAGACGGGCCCGCGGTGGGCCTCGAGGCTGGCGCGCATCGCGGCGAGGTCCGGCGCGGCGGCCACGCGGGGATCGGCGGCGCCCGCCACGACGGCGTCCGCGGACGGAGGCGCGGCGAGCACGAGCGCGCGGTCGGCGGGCCGAAGCAGACGGGAGAGCGCCTCACCTAGACGTCGATGGTAGTCGGAAGAATCGGCCCCGAGCTCTTCCATCCCGCCGATGAGATAGAGACGCGCCTGATCGTCCGGCGCCATGCCGGCGAAGGCGGCGAGGGCGTCGTGCATCGACGCCGGGTTGGCGTTGTAGCAATCGACGTAAAGCCAGCGACCGGCGTGGTCCCGGCAGAGCTCGCCGCGCAGGGCCGCGGCCTGCCACTTGGCCAGGCGCTCCGCGGCGAGGGCGGGGGCGACGCCGAGCGAGAGGGCGCATACGAGCGCGAGGGCGGCGTTGGCCGCCATGCCGTCGGAGACTCGCCGGCAGGTGAAGGAGTGTTCGCGGGCCTTGCGCTTGCCGGGGGGCACGTAGCTGAAGGCGATGCGCGTCTCCTCCGCGGTGTGGGTGATCGCGGGCTGCAGGGCCAGGCAGGTGGGCGGCAGGTCGCGAAACGCGCCGTACTCGAGACAGGCGGAGGGAAAGATGCGCAGGCCTTTGCCCCGCACCGCGGCGGGGAGAAGGGCTTTCTCCCGGGCCACGGCCTCGAGCGAACCGAGGGCCTCGAGGTGGGCGGGGCCGACGAGGGTGATGATGGCATGGTCGGGCTCGATCATGCCGGCGAGCACGGGCATGTCGCCGGGCCCGCCGATCCCGGCCTCGACGACGGCAAACTTATGCACGGCGGGGTCGAGCCGGGTGAGGGTCAGCGGCACGCCGAGATGATTGTTGAGATTGCCCTGGGTCGCGAGCACCTCGCCGGGCGCGGAGGACAGGAGAAGCGCGAGCAGCTCCTTGGTCGAGGTTTTGCCCGCGCTCCCGGAGACCCCGACGACGATCCCGGGGAAGGCGCGGCGGTGTGCGGTGGCGATACGCTGGAAAGCGACCAGGGTGTCGGCGACGACGAGCTGCGGCAAATCCAGGTCGGGAGCGGGCGCGGAGACCAGCGCGGCGACCGCCCCCGCCTCCCGGGCGGCGGCCAGGTAGGCATGCCCGTCGCGCCGGGGGGTCCGGAGCGCGACAAAACACTGCCCCGTCGCGATCTGACGGGAGTCGATCGAGAAACCGGTGAGGGGCGCGGTGGCGGCGGGCTCGCGGGTCCAGCGGCCTCCGGTGGCCGCGACGAGAAAACTCGGATGAAAGGTCGGCACGTGGGCAGGTGGCGGTTCAGGGCCTTCGGTGATCGGCGAGGCCGTGATCAAGCCCTCGACGCGATGGGCGGGCCCGGTGGCGGCCACGCGATGCGGGCGCGGAGATTGCGCGGATGGATGATCGTCGGGTCATCGGTCAGACGGGGTTGGCCCGGAGGCGCTTGAGCTGGATGAGCTCCCGCACGACCTGGCGGTCGTCGAAGGGGGTGATGGTGTCGGTGAATTCCTGATACGTTTCGTGTCCCTTGCCCGCGACGAGCAGACAGTCGCCGGGGCGGCACAGATCGAGGGCGAGGCTGAGGGCGCGACGACGATCCTCGATCCAAGTGAACTTCTCCGGTCGGGTGACGCCGGCGCGCATGTCCTCGAAAATCGCGGCCACGGTCTCGCCGCGGGGATTATCGGCGGTGGCGAGGGCGAGATCGGCCGAGTCCTCGACCGCACGGGTCATGAGCGGGCGTTTGGCCCGGTCGCGATTGCCGCCACAGCCAAACACGCAGATCAAGCGGCCGGGGGTGATGGCGCGGAGCATGCCGAGGGCGTTGCGCAGGGCGTCGTCGGTGTGGGCGTAATCGACCAGGACGTTAAAGGGCTGCCCCTCCTCGATGCGCTCCATTCGCCCGGGCACCCCGGGGAAAATGGCGAGACGGGCGAGGAAGGCGTGTGGGTTGCGGCCCAGGCCATAGGCGGTGGCGGCGGCGGCGAGCACGTTGGCGACGTTGTAGCGGCCGAGCAGGGGCGAGCGGACGCGGGCGCGGCCCTCCGGCCAAACCAGGGTGAAGGTGGTCTCCTTGAACCCGAGTTGGACATCCTCGGCGCGAATCATCGCCTCGGGGGACTCTCCGTAGCTGAGGACGCGGGAGGCCCCGGCGGGCACGAGGCCAAGCAGGCGCCGACCATGGGTGTCGTCGTGGTTGATGACAGCGACAGGGGGCACCCGGCCGACCTCGCCGGTGAAGAGGCGGGCCTTGACCTGGAAGTAGGCTTCGAGCGTGCCGTGATAATCGAGGTGATCCTGGGTGAGGTTGGTGAAGACGGCGGCCGCAAACTCGAGGCCGAGGACGCGTCGCTGATCGATGCCATGGGAACTCACCTCCATCACCGCCTCGCGACAGGCGGCGTCGCGCATCTGGGCCAACATGCCGAAGATGTCCGGGGCCTCCGGCGTGGTCTTGAAGGAGGGCACGGTGCGCGCGCCAAGATCGTAGTTGATCGTGCCCAGCAGACCGACCCGCCCGCCGTCCTCGAGGAGAGGTT
>JBILUB010000441.1:0-2645 GCA_044371245.1 Opitutaceae bacterium | reverse complement strand
CCCCCGCGCCGGCTGCGGGTATCGGCGGAGGTGGCAGCGCAGGCGGTGAAGCGGATGCGATCCGCCGTTTCTTCCAAGCGGCCGGCATCAATTTCGAAACCGTACCCGGCTCCAGCCTCGCCTATGACGGCACCGGCATCATCGTGACCCAGACCGGTCGTAATATCGAAAAAATCCGCAACGTACTCGCCCGCTATAACGACATTCGCCAGGTCGAGATCGAAGCGAAGTTCATGGACGTCACCGAAGGCGCGCTTGAGGAGCTAGGCGTCAGCTGGGCGGGATCCTTTGTGGAAGCGGGTAATCGCTACGACTTCACCAGCGTGAATCGTACCCTCGCGGGCACGATCGCTTCCTCGACTAGCGGTAGCCAAGGCAGCATCGTCACTCCCGATCAGACTATCCTCTTCGACACATCTCCTCCGGGTTTGCCGGGAAATGTGGATCTTGGCGGTGGCGGCGCGCTCGGCGTGTTCACCGGTGGTTTCGGTGATGTCGCCCTCACTGCTCAGCTGCGTGCTCTTTCGCGCAAACAAGGCAGCGATTTGCTCAGCGCCCCCAAAGTCACCGTCCTCTCCGGCAGCCGCGCGACGATCACCGTGGCCCAAGAACTTCGCTTCCCCCAGAGCTATAGCGATACCGAGTCCGATGTCAGCGAAGGCGGCGGGGACGCCGGCGGCGGAGGCGGTGTCACCATCACTCCCGGAACTCCCGAGGATTTCGCCACACGTAACGTGGGTGTGGAACTGGGAGTCACCCCGACGGTGGAAGAAGATGATTATTCCATCAGCCTGGAGTTGAATCCGCGCGTGACGGAGTTCGAAGGTTTCGTCGAGTTCGGCGGTCAATCGCTTGCCGTGGTGCCTGGTCTCCTTGGCTCCACCGTGGTGCGCCTCCCCTCCGGTTTCTACCAGCCCATCTTCTCGCTGCGTGAGATCAATACCCGCGTGACGGTCTGGGATGGCGCCACCCTCGTAATGGGCGGCTTGACTCGCGAAGAGGTTCGTCGCGTGGACGACAAGGTTCCCGTGCTCGGTGACATTCCCCTCCTCGGTCGCGCCTTCCGCTCGAAGGGTGAGACCTCCGTGAAACGTAATCTGCTCGTCTTCGTGACCGCTAATCTCGTCTCGCCGGGTGGCTCGCTGAAGAAACAGCAACTCAAGGGCGTCGCCCCCAGTTCGCAGTTCCAGAACCCGACGGTCGTCACCCCTGGCGGCTCCGAGGCTCGCGAGCGGATCGAGAGCCCGACTCCTTGATCTAGCAGTCGACGCTGCAGGTGTATCTGCCCGGCTCCCTCAGGGGGCCGGGTTTTTTTTCGCCAGAATGCAGTCGCGCTCCACCACCCGCCGGGCCCCTGCGACGACAATCTGAGTTTACCGCCTTCGTAATACTCGAGCCATCGCGACGGGATTGGCTCCGGAGCGTTTTGAAATGACCTCGGGTTTGCCTGAGCTGGACATTCGTGTTGCGGTTGAGGGAACCCCGCTCGGCCAGGGCCGTCGGGGCGGAGGTGGACCAGCCGGTCGATACCACCGAGGGCGATGCCGGCCCGGTGGGTTTATCCTCGGGTTTGGGCGCATGATGCGTTTCGTTCCCAGACATATCCTAACGGTATCAGACTCCTTCCATGTCTCGCTGGCTCCTCATTGACGGATTTAACCTCATCTATCGCTGTTTCTTCGCGACCCCGATCCTCACGCGCTCCGATGGGTTTCCAACGAATGCACTGCATGGTTGGACCAAATCCCTGTGGCGCCTGATCGATCAGGAGATGCCCGACCACACGGTGGTGTTTTTTGATCTCGGGGGATCGCAGGATCGCCTCGCCTTGCACCCGGATTACAAGGCCCAACGGGCGGAGATGCCCGCGGAGCTCGAAAAACAGATCGCTCCCGTAAAGGCGCTCACCTGCGCGCTGGGCCTCGCATGTGTGGAGCAAAACGGAGTCGAAAGCGACGATCTGCTGGCATCGTGCGCCGTGCGCCAGGCCGCCGTGGGAGATGAGGTATTGATTGTGAGCTCGGACAAGGATTTCGCGCAAATCGTGGGGCCGCGTATTCAAATCCTATTACCCCCGCCCAGTGCGCAGCCGAAACTGGGCTGGCGGCGCCTCGACGAGGCGGGTGTGTTGGCTAAATTTGGGGTGCCGCCAAAGAGAATCCCCGATTATCTGGCGTTGATCGGCGACAGTTCAGACAACATTCCCGGATTATCCGGCGTGGGACCCAAAACCGCGATCAAGTGGTTGGAGCGGTACGGTGACCTCGAAGGGGTGCTTGCCGCCGCCGCTTCACTCGAGCCGGAGCGGTTTCGGATCCCGGCCACCGCTGCGGTCGAACGTCTGCGGCTGAATCTAAAGCTGGTGACGCTGAATCTCAGCCTGCCGCTTCCTAAGCTCGAACAAGGCAAGGCCGATCGAGAGGCGCTTCTCGGATTGCTCCGGGAAATGGAGATGCGCAGCACGCTCGCGGAGGCAGAGAAACGCTATGGCGAGCCCGAGCTTTTCTGAGTCGCGCGCGCGCTTGGGCGCGCGTCCGACTCCGCGCCTCGGGCGCCGGCACCGGTTTGCGTCGGCCGAGAATACGCGTGGATTGCCTCTTGGTTCTTACTGTGTTCACCCGTGATGAGTTACTCTCTCGCCTCCG
>JBILUB010000386.1:0-3050 GCA_044371245.1 Opitutaceae bacterium | reverse complement strand
CCTTCGACCCCGCGCAGGTCTCCCGCACCGCGCTCCTCGACTTTTTTTGGGACATCCACGACCCCACCACCCTCAACCGACAGGGCGCCGACGTGGGCACCCAGTACCGTTCGGTCCTGTACTTTGCCACGCCGGAGGAGAAAGCCCTGATCGAACAATCCCTGGCCCGCGCCAACGCTTCCTCCTGGGCGGGGAAAATCGTCACCGAGGTCTCTCCCCTGCCCGAGTTTTTCCCGGCCGAAGAGTACCACCAGGACTACTACAAGCGAAACCCCTCCGCCGGTTACTGCCGGGCGGTGATCAAGCCCAAGCTCGAAAAACTGAAGTCCTCGCCTCTCGTCCGGTCCGGCGGCTCCGCGCCCACTCCCGCTCCCGCGGAGTAGCGCCTGCCCGGCCCCGCCCCCTGGCCGCCCCTGCACGCGCGCCCGCACCGCCCGTCAAAAAAGAAGCCCCTCAACAAGAGGGGCTCCGAGACAAACAAGGCTCCGGGCGAACAACTTCCCGCCAGCGCGTCGGCGCCTCCGCGGGGGGCCTGCGCTCAGGCTTTGCAGGCGTCGCAGGGAGGACAGGCCGCTTTGGCCGAGCCCTCGGTCGACGCGGAGGGCGTGCCACCCTCGGGCTTCTTCTCCTCGGTCCGGCCTTTGGCCTTTTCGCCCGTGCAGCAGCAAGTGGTGTCGATTCCGCACACCTTGCCTTCCACTTTGACCGCGCATCCACAGGGAGCTTTTTCAGGCTTGGCCGCGGGTTTTTCCGCGACGGGGCTCTCCGCAAAAGCGAGGGAGAACGCGAAGGCGAAGGCGCCGAGAAGAGCGAGGATTGATCGATAGGGTTTCATGGTGAGGATGGGTTTAAATCAGACGCGCAGAGAACGATTGCGCCAGATGATACGCCCGGATCCTCACCACCCCTCGAAAAATCTGCGACCGTGCCCCGCTCCCCCCGCGCCGCCACCGGGGGCAGCGGCCCCACACCCTAGGCCGGCCCCCGGGACGATCCGATAAACCGCTCCATACGATCACACGCGACCACGAGCTGCTCGTAGCTCGTCGCGAAACACGCCCGCACGTGGCCCGTGCCTCCCGGACCGAAAGCAGTGCCCGGCACCACCGCCACCTTTTGCTCCCGCAATAACCCAACCGCGAAATCCTTTTCGCTCATCCCGATCCCCGTTGTGGTCGGAAACGCGTAAAAACTCCCGCGCGGCGAGTGGCAGCTCAGACCGATCTCGTTGAAACGCCGCACCACCAAATCCCGCCGACGATGATACTGGTCGCGCATCTCACAGACATTATCCCAGCCATTCTGCAGCGCCTCGAGCGCCCCCTCCTGCGCGATGATCGACGCGCACATCATCGCGTACTGGTGCACCTTCATCATCGCATCAATCAGCTCCGCCGGTCCGCAGGCGTAGCCGATACGCCAGCCGGTCATCGCGAAGGCCTTGGAAAAACCGTGCAGGAAAATCGTCCGCTCCACCATCCCCGGCAGGCTCGCGATGCTCGTGTGCGTGCCCTCGAAGGTCAGCTCGGAGTAGATCTCGTCGCTAAAGACCAGCAAATCCTTCTCTCGGCAAAACGCCGCGATCGCCTCCAACTGAGCCCGGTCGCAGGTCCCGCCCGTAGGATTGCAGGGCAGATTCAGCATCAGGATCTTGCAGCCCGGCACCCACGCCGCGCGCAGAGCCTCCGCCGTCAACGCGAAGTTATCCTTCGCATAGGTCGGCACCGCCACCCCCTCCGCATGCGCGAGAGAGATGCTCGGATGATAGGAGACGTAACACGGCTGGTGATACATCACCTTGTCGCCGGGATTGCAGAAGGCCCGAAAAGCGAGGTCCAGCGCCTCCGAAACCCCCACCGTGATGATCACCTGATCCTCCGGCCGGTAATCGATCCCGAAGTGCCTGGTCACATAGTGCGACACCGCCCGCCGCAGCTCCGGCATGCCCAGATTCGACGTGTAGTAGGTCTTGCCCTCCTCCAGCGCCGTGATCGCCGCCTTCCTCACATGCCACGGCGTGACGAAATCGGGCTCGCCCACCCCGAGCGAGATCACGTCCTGGCCCTTCATCTTGGCCACCAATTCGAAAAAATCGCGAATGCCGCTTTTGGGCAGCGTCGCCACGTGGCGCGCCACCCAGCTCTTGCCGGAAATGGTCATGGTGCTGTGCTCCCCTTCAAGGGCTGACATTCAAGCGGTCCCCCGAGCCCTCGCCATCGTCGAGCCGGAAACCACCCTCCTTGTAGGAACGAAGCAGGAAATGCGTGCTCGTGGATAAGACGCCCCCGAAAGTCGAAAGCTTCTCCGACACGAAAGCCGCCGCCTTCTGCAACGTGGGCGCGTTCACAAACACCAGCAAATCGTAGGCCCCCGACATCAGGTAACACGACTCCACCTCGTCAAACTGGCAAAGTCGCTCCGCCATCCGGTTGAAGCCACCGCCCCGCTCCGGACTCAGCCGCACCTCGATCACCGCCCGCACCGAGGCGCCCGCGGCCGCCTCGCGCGAAAGATCGAGCACCGGACGCCAGCCGAGGAAGATTTTATCTTTTTTCAGCTGCTCCAAGTGCTGTTCGACTTCGGCGACCGAGAGCCCCGCGACCTGCGCCATCTGCGCGGTCGTGAGTCTCCCACCTTCGAGGAGCAGCTTGAGGACAGGGTTCATGGGTCGGCCAATCCACCCGAGCCAGCCCGCCAAATCCATCCCAAAGTGCGCGCGCGGCGGCGCCGACCCCCGCTCCATCGTGGCGGCTTGCCTCCGCCGCTCCCCGGCGCGCATCGTTTCCGGTTCATGAACGCCGAGCCCAACGCCGAGCCCACAGCCGCCAACCCGAACCCCGCCGCCCCCGGCGACTTCATCCGCGACATCGTGGCCCAGGACCTCGCCGCCGGCCGCTGCCCCGACGGCGTCATCACCCGCTTCCCCCCCGAGCCCAACGGCTACCTCCACATCGGCCACGCCAAATCCATCTGCCTCAACTTCGGCCTCGCCCTCGAAAACGGCGGCCGCTGCCACCTGCGCATGGACGACACCAACCCCGCCAAGGAGG
>JBILUB010000384.1:0-3060 GCA_044371245.1 Opitutaceae bacterium | reverse complement strand
GGGTCGCCGGCCTGGACGACGGGGTAGAGGTTGGCGACGGGCCAGGGGTCGTTGACGCCGGCGCCCCACATGAAGCGGAAGGCGATGCGGGCGCGATCGACGTCGAGGAGGTGAAGGAGGTAGGCGAGGACGTTGCCGAATACGTCGCAGCGCCAGTTGAAGGAGAAGGGGGTGATCTCGGCGAGGAGGTACTGGGAGTCGCCGAGGCCGAACTGGCGGTCGGCGAAGCGGTGCGCGGAGCGGGGGTCCGACACTTGGGTGCCGGTGCTGGGCCAGAAGACGTCGAGCACGCGGTCGCGAATGCGCTGGGACCAGCGGAGATAGTCTCCCGCGCGGGTGAAGTCGCCGAGGAGCTCGAGCATGCGACCGTGGCAGACGTTGGCCCGGTACCAGAGGACTTCGTCGTAGAGGACGTTGTAGGAGCGGCCGAAGAGGTCGGTCCAGTCTCCGGCTTCAGGGATCTCGAGCAGGCCGTCGTTGTTGCTGTCGTGGGCGGAGAGCCAGTCCATGGCGCGCTGGAGGGTGGCGGCGTGGCGGCGGAGGAAGTCGAGGTCGCCGCGCTGGTGCACGTGGTTATAGGCGGCGATGACGACCCAGAGGCCGCTGTCGATGGAGCAGATGTTGCCCACGCCGGAGTAGTCGGGAGTGCCGTCGGCGAGGCGCACGTTGGCGGGGATCTGGCCGGCGGGGGAGCAGGCGGCGAGGAGGGTCTCGAGCGTTGCGATCTGGCAGGCGCGGATGTCGGGGTCGTCGAGGTGAAGGGTGTTGATCAGGGTGATGGCGCCGTCCCGGGCCCAGACGGAGCGGTAGTTCGCGTCCGTGCCGGTGACGGTGTTGTCGTCGAGGGAGCAGGCGGAGAAGCCGCGCGGGGTGATGTTTTTCCGGAGGGCGAGGAGGGCTTTTTCGTGGGCCGTGACGAGGAAGGCTTTTTCGTCGGCGCCGAGGGCGCCGAGGCGGGCGCCGGTGAAGAGCAGGCGAAAGCCGGGGGCCATGTTGGCAGCGGGGATCTCGCTCTGGGCGGCGCCGGGTAGTTCGACGAGCACGCCGTGGTGGCGGAGGCCATCGAGGACGCCGTCGGCCATGACTTGCCGGGAGGTGTAGCAGGGGATGTCGACGGTCGCGGCGAAGAGTTCGGGGAGGGCGTTGTCGACGATGATGCCATGGACGCCGGGCAGCAGAAACATGGAGGCGTCGTTGCCGGTGTCGCCGGCGACGAGGACGGCGGGGTACTCGAGGTCAAGCCGTTGGCAGAGCCAGCGGAGAGCGCCGCCCTTGGTCGCTCCCGCTGGGAGGATGTCGAGATCGCGTGAGCTGGAGTAGACGACCTGGACGGCGAGGCCGGCGCCGCTGAGCTTGGCGCGGATCTCCTCGAGTAGCGCGGGCGAGGCTTGAGGGAGAAACCAACTCGATTTCAGGGGATGTTGGAAGCGTTCGGGCTGGGGCAGCAGGCCAGGGAGGCCGGTGAGGAGGGTTTCGACGAGGGCGCGATCCCAGGCGGTGGCGAGATGGTGGCCAAACTCCGCCAGATCGCGGCCGGCGCGCGCGTCGTGGATCTGGGTGCCGACGCCGCCGATGTAGTAGTCGGGCTCGGGCAAGTGGCCTTGGGCCACCAGGGCGCGCTGGTCCTCGACGAGGCGGCCGCTGTTGTAGGCGAGGAGCGGCCGGCGGGTGGGGGAGAGCCCGGTCCAGGCGGTGGAGAAACGGCGGGCGGATTCCGGGTTGCCGAGCAAGGTGCCGTCGAGGTCGGAACTGAAGAGGCGAATGGGCATGGCGGGAGGGTGGGGGCCAAGCCGATCAATCGCCGTCGTTCCACGGCTCTTCCCAAGTCTTGTCATCGAGCGCGGAGGGGACGGGACGACCCTCGACCAGGCTGATGAGTTGCTGGGCGATGCCGGTCCAGGTGAAGAGGCTGCGGGCTTTGTGCGCGCCCATGCGCGAGAGACGTCCGGCCACGCGAGGATGTTGAAAGACCTTATGCATCATGATGCCCAGGTCCTCCTTGTCGAAGGGGTCGGCGTAGAGGGCGTGACGGCCAAAGGTGACGGCGCGAAAGAGGCCGCCGTGGATGGTGACGAGGGTGGGGGTGCCACAGGCCATCGCCTCGATGGCGGTCATGCCAAACGGTTCGTAGCGGCTGCTGAGTACAAAGAGGTCGGCGGCGCGGTAGTGGTCGGCGAGGGCGGCGTCGGGGATGTGGCCGGTGAATTTGACCCGTTTTGTGAGATCGAGTTTCTGCGTCAGGGCTTTGAGCTCGCCGAGTATGCGCTTCTCCTGGGGGTCCGTCCGGGTGCCGCCGACGGCGAGGTGGAGCAGGGCTTCGGGGTCTCGCTTGGCGAGAACGGCGAAGGCTTTTAGGAGGAGATCGTAGCCTTTGTTGGTGGCGAGACGGCCGAGGGCGAGCACGGTGGGCCGGGTGTAACCGAGGCGGCGGCGGATGAGTTGGCGTGAAGCTTCGCTGACCGGGAAGAAGCGGTTGTCGTCGTAGCCTGGAGGGATCATGTGCACCCTCTCGCCGGGGATGCCGTAATCCTCTGTGACCATGTCCAGCTGAGGCGGGGTCGTGGCCACCACCAGATCGCAGGTGCGATAGAGGATGGTCTCGTGCTGGATGCGGGCGGAAAAGTTAAACTCTTTCTCGAAGGAATCGGCCCTTTCCGGGTAGTCGGTCTGCATCTGGCGCTGTTTCCAGAGCCCGAGGGAGTGGGGGGTGTGAACATGGGGGATGTCGAGCGCTTCGGCGAGTCGCTGGCCGGCGACGCCCGCATCCCAGTAGTGGGAATTGATGAACAGGTAACGCAGGCGATGTTTTTTGATGAAACGAAGAGCGTGTTCGCCCCACTCCATCAGGTGTTCGTGCAGATACTCCTTGGGGATAAAGTTACGCCCGCCGCAGGGCATACGAAGCACGCGCACCCGATCGTTGATCTGATCCTGCTCGGGTTGGTCCTCGAAGCGGCGGGTCCAGATGTCGACGTCGTGCCCGAGCTGGCCGAGCTTTTTGGCCAGCTCGAGAACGTAGACCACCTGGCCTCCCGTGTCCGCCGCGCCCAGTGGTGGCTG
>JBILUB010000382.1:0-3098 GCA_044371245.1 Opitutaceae bacterium | reverse complement strand
AGAGGTTTTGGACGGTGTAGCCGGCCTCGCGTAAATCCCCGGCCAGGAGCGTGAGCGAGGCCGGACCGCGTCCGAGACCGTGGAGCAGGACCACGGTGTCAGCCCGTGTGCCGAGCGACGAGTCCCCGGCCCAAAGAGTGGTGGCGACCAGCCAGAACTTTACCACGAGCAGGCCACTAATCGTCCACGTCGGTAAGCGCGGCATGGGGATTTCGAAGGTCGTGCAAATCGCGCAGGCGGAGGAAAAAATCGGCTTCGGCCACGACCGAGCCGCTGTCCGCATTAACGAGCGTCAACCCGAAGGCACCGCCCTCGCTTTTCAGCGGCATGAACTTCAGGAGAGTGACGTTCTCGAACTTCTCGCCCGCGTCCGTGTAGTCCTTTCGGCCACTGACGGTCGCGAGAAGTCGCCGGGCTCGCTCAAAAGTCGAACGCATGCGGCGCGGGGTAATGTCGGCATCCGCAGATTCGGGGAAAGCGAAGAGCATGCAGACCGTGGCGTAGGGAAACCGCATGTGCAGCGTGATCGCCTCTGTGCAAAGGTCGCCAAAGCGGTTCTTCAGGTTCTTGCCGAAAGGCTGGAAGCAAATCGACTTCACGGACACCGCGAGGATCAGGCCATGGCGTTCGTCCGAGTAGCTTACGTCGACCTTTTGGGTTCCAAGACCCCCGTGGAACTCTTTCTCGCCCGGCTGGCCACGCAAGGGCCTCACCCCCGGGAAGCCCACGCCCCGTAACCCTTCGGCGACCTCCTCCGCCAAGCAACGGGAGAGTCTTTCCGAGTAGGCCTTTTTCTCGGCCTGAGGCGCGGAATCCGCCGGCATCACACCCGCGTTTCGAACGGCGTCGACGAGGCTCATCGCGCGCTTCCTTTCTTCGAGACGCGCCGGTTTCGCAGCAGCAGCGCGCCCTCGGCGAGACGCGCGCAGTCGGTTTCGGAAAGACCAAGCTCGTCACGCAAAAACAGGCGATCCGCCAATTCGCGAGTTCGGCGGGATTCGTTTGCGCGGAGAAGGACGTCAAATTCACGGGCAACTTCCTGGCTCAACACCGCCGGGTGGTGACCTGCCGCCACGAGCACGCGCTGCGCCTCGCGAGGCTCGAGTTTGAGCATCCCGCCGCCCAAGGCGTGGCCCTCGATCTCCACGCTGAGTTGCGTAAGGGAGGTGAGCCAACGTGCCGCCAGTTCGTAGATCCCCAGAGGGCTCTCCCGCCGCAGCCGCACCAAATGCAGCGTGTTGGGCGCGACCGCAGCCGCCGCGTTCGCCACCAATCGGGTCTGGTTCCCGTTCATGTAGGTGAGAAACCCATCGCCAACGTAGACGTGCGGTACCGTGTGCCAGACCTTGCGAACGGCACACTTGTAGGCCTCGGCCACTCCGGCCGTACGGCCATGCTCAAGATAATTCTGCAGCCCAACCGGGCAGGCGCTTTGACTCGGCTCGGTATGCAGGAGATGGCCCGCGGCACCCACTAGCTCCGCACTCTCCCAATCTTCGATAGAGAACTCCAGGCCTGCGAAAGCGGACCCATTGAACACTGCCCGCCTTAGCAGGCGGAGGGGCAGTCCCCAGCGGGCTTGGTCCTCGCGATTCGGATGAAAGAAACCGTTGTTCCCCGAAACGTAACCGATGCCGACCTCAGCGAGCTCGCCTAGCCGACGGGCGAGCCCGATCGCTTCCACGCGCGCGTAAAGCTCCCGCGTGGCCGACGGAAGAAAAAACTCCGCCAAGCGTCGATGGCCTCGGATGAAGGCGGCCAAATCCACGCCCTCTTCGTCTGGATCGAAGTCGTTCAAAGCCGCGGCATCGGCGAGATCGTGAAGCGATGCCTCCGCCAAGCGTCCGTCAGGTGTGCGTCGATCTTCGGCGAGCAGAAGCACGACTTCCTCGCTCAGTTGCGGGAAGAGCGCGTGGCGGAAAGAAACAATCCGCAGCCGCGCGAAACTCTTAGCGAGAAATGCGATCACCGGCCGAGCGTAGCCCGCATAACCCAACTCCATCGGGAGCACCATCCCGAGACGACCGCCCTCGCGGAGGAAGCGAACGCTGTGCACGACGAAGGGCGCCCAGCTGCTCGCCAGTTTTGGCAGTAACACGCCGGCTTCGCGGGAACGACGAAGGGCGATGTCACGTGATGCTCCGGTGAAGCGTTGATAACGTATGAAGGGGGGGTTTCCCACCACCGCGTCCATCTGTGGCAAGCTATGGGGATCAACCGCGAAAAAATCCGCGTGGATCAACTGGTCCGGTTGCAAACCGTGGGAACGCACGAGATCGCCGCCCACAGCGCCGAAGGTCGTCTCTTCAATTTCGACCCCGTAAATGGCTCGCTCGGCGCAACGCGAGCGCGCGGCCGCACGGAGAAAAACGCCCCCGCCAAAGCTGGGGTCCAGCACCCGCTCTTTGCGATTAGACGCAGGCAGAGACCACCTAACCAAAAAGTCCGCCGCCAAGTCGTCGGTGTAGTAGGCGCCTCGCTCCTTTGCATCGAAGCGAGCCCGACCACTGAAGATATCCAACGGCAAAGCGGAGGTCATAAGCACGGTCGAAAGGTCTCAAAATAGCCTATTCGGGCAAGCTTGGTCCCAGTCACCAGAAGCGAAAAGCCCGCCGACGAGGGCGGGCTCGAAGAAGCGGGATACGCTCCGACCAAGGCGTCAGCGGACGCGGCGTTTGACCGCGAGCTGCACGCCGGCGAAGCGGATCGCGCCTTGGAGGCGCTCGAGCTCGGAGGCGTCGATGTCCTTGGGCGCGTTACGCAGCTCTTCCTCGGCGCGTTTGAGCGCGGCCTCGACCACACTCTCGTCGATCTTTTCCTCGGTTATGGCGCTTTCGGCGAGGATGGAGACGGTGTCGCCCTCGACCTGCGCGAAGCCGGCGCCGACGGCGAGGCGGCTCTCGGCGCCGTTTTTCGTCACCCGCAACTCGCCATGCTCGACGCGGGTGAGCAGGGGGATGTGGCCGGGGAGGATGCCGATCTCACCTTGCGCGGTCGGGATGACCACGGTGTCGATGGTGTCGGAGTAGACCCGGGCTTCGGGGGTGACGATTTCGAGGGTGAGCATTGGAAAAGCGAAAGGGCTGAAACGCGGAAAA
>JBILUB010000379.1:0-3105 GCA_044371245.1 Opitutaceae bacterium | reverse complement strand
GCCCCCCCCCCGGCGCCGCCCCGTTGACAGCCCCCGGCCCCCCACCCAGCCTCCGCGCTTTTCTCCGTCCCTTTTCATGGAAGTCACGACCTACACGCTCGAGTTTGAGAAACCGCTGCGCGACCTCGGCGCCCAGCTCGAGCAACTCCGCAAACAGTCGCTCGAGAACAACCTCGACCTCGGCAAGGAGATCGCCGCCATCGAGAAGAAAATCGTCGCCACCCAGCGCGAGATCTACTCTAGCCTCACCCCCTGGCAACGCGTCCAGATCGCGCGCCACCCCCGCCGCCCCTACGCCCTCGACTACGTCGCCCTCATGTGCACCGGCTTCGAGGAGCTCCACGGCGACCGCCAGTTTGGCGACGACCGCGCCCTCATCGGCGGCACCGCCTTCTTTGACGGCACCCCCGTCATGATCATCGCCCAGCAAAAAGGCCGCGACACCAAGGAAAAGATCGCGCGAAACTTCGGCATGCCCCAGCCCGAGGGCTACCGCAAAGCGCTCCGCCTGATGAAGCTCGCGGAGAAATTTGGCATCCCCGTCCTCTGCTTCATCGACACCCCCGGAGCCTACCCCGGCCTCGGCTCCGAAGAGCGCCACGTCTCCGAAGCCATCGCGGTCAACCTCCGCGAGATGACCCTGCTCGGCGTCCCCACCATCTCCATCGTCGTCGGCGAAGGCGGCTCCGGCGGCGCCCTCGGCATCGGCGTCACCGACCGCGTGCTCATCTTCGACAACAGCTACTACTCCGTCATCTCCCCCGAAGGCTGCGCCGCCATCCTCTGGAAAGACCCCGCCGCCGCCCCCAAAGCCGCCGCCGCCCTGAAACTAAACGCCGACGTCCTCGAGAAACTCGGCGTCGTCGACGAGGTCATCCCCGAGCCCTTCGGCGGCGCCCACAACGACCCCGCCCAGTCCGCCGCCGCCCTGAAATACTCGATTCAGAAACACCTCAACGACCTCCGCGCCCTCAGCCCGACCAAACTCCTCGACTCCCGCTACGAACGCTACCGCCACCTCGGCGTCTACCAGGAAGCGGGCAGCGCCCACACCTGAGCCCCTCCCCACGCCGCCCCGCCCCGGGCGGCGTTTTTTTGTCCCCGCTCCGCGCCACCACCGCACACCCCCGACCCGCCATGAGCGCACACCCACCCGCCGGCCCCGGCGCCCCGGCCCCCGACAACCGACTGCGCGCCCTCGCCCAAGGGGACCGCCCCCAGGAACGCGCGCTCACCCACGGCGTCTCCGCCCTCGCCGACGCCGAGCTCCTCGCCCTCCTCCTGCGCAGCGGCACCCGCGGCCACGACGTCATGAGCCTCGCCTCCCGCCTCCTCACCGAAGCGGGCTCGCTCCACGCCCTCACCCGCTGGCGCGACCCCGACTTCCGCCGACTCAAAGGCATCGGCCGCGTCAAAGCCCTCCAACTCTGCACCGTGATGGAGATCGCCCGCCGCGTCCTCGGCGACGAACGCCGACTCCCCCCCGAACTGCACGGCCCCGACGACATCTACGCCTACCTCCGCCCCCGCGCCCTCGGCCTCGATGTGGAAAAATGCTGGGTCGTCTCGCTCAACTCGCGCAACCGCGTGCTCCGCTGCGCCGAGCTCAGCTCCGGCACCTCGCGGCAGACCCTCGTGCGCTCCGCCGAGGTCCTGCGCGAAGCCGTCCGCGAAGGCGCGGGCGCCTTCGTGCTCGCCCACAACCACCCCGGCGGCGACCCCCAGCCCAGCGCCGCCGACCTCGCCATCACCCGCCGCCTGCGCGAGGCCGCCGCGGCCGTCGAGATCTGCTTCCACGACCACGTCGTCCTCGGCGACCCCCTCGCCGACCCCCTCGGCCTCGGGTACTTCAGCTTCCGCCGCGGAGGCCTGCTCTGAGCCCCGCCAGCCCCCGCCGCGATATCCGCCCAAAAAACTCCTTGAACTCCCCCTCGCAGGTCGCGAAGTTCCCGCTCCCATTTTTTGGTGCGATATCCAAGTGGCCAAAGGACGTTGACTGTAAATCAATTCAGCTACGCTGTTCGCTGGTTCGACTCCAGCTCGCACCACCACTCTCAAAACCCCGGCCGCCACACCGGGGTTTTTCTTCGCCCGCTCGCCGCGCCCCACCCGCGCCCCGGCCGCCACCGAAGCCCCGCCCCGCTCCCCTCTTTGCCCTTTTCGCGCGCCCCGCCGAAGCTCCCGCCCGCCGCGCATGAACGCCCCCGCACTCGCCGAAATCACCCTGCCGGAGCTCGACCCGGAAGTCGTGACCACCAGCCTCTGGTCCCACCTCCTCACCGTCGGCGGCGTGCTCCTCGCGCTCTTCGCCATCGCCCGCCTCGTCGGCGAGCGCCGACAACCCGGCAACACCTTCGCCTGGCTCCTCGGCATCATCCTCGTCCCCTACCTCGGCGTCCCCCTCTACCTCCTCTTCGGCGGACGAAAGATCCGCCGCCTCGCGGCTCGAAAGCGGCGCATCCGCCTGCCGGTCCCGCCCGGCGCCTGCGCCGCCCCCTCCACCCTCGCCGCCCCGGTCGCCCAAACCGTCGCCACCAACGGCGCGGGCGAGCCGGTCGGGGGCAACCGCGTGCGACTCCTGCGCGACGGCGAGCAAGCCTTCGCCGAGCTCGAGCGCCGCATCCTCGCGGCGCGCCACAGCATCCACATCGCGACCTTTATCCTCGGGCGCGACCGCGTCGGCCGCCGCCTCGTGCAACTCCTCGCGCGCCGGGCCCGGGAGGGCGTCCGCGTGCGCCTGCAACTCGACGCCCTCGGCTGCTTTTTCTCCAGCCGCTCCTTCGTCGACCCGCTCCGCGCCGCCGGCGGCGAGGTCGCCACCTTCCTGCCCGTCCTCCCCCTCTCCGGACGAGGCTCGGCCAATCTTCGCAATCACCGAAAAATCGCCGTCTTCGATCACGAATGCGCCATCGTCGGCGGCCATAACCTCGCCCGCGAATACCTCGGGCCCCAGCCCTGGCGAAAACGCTGGACCGATCTCGGCGCCCTCATCGAAGGCCCCGCGGCGAGCCTGCTCGACGACGTCTTCCTCGCCGACTGGGCCTTCGCCACCGGACGCCCGCTCGACGCCCCCCCCCCCCCCCCCCCGCCCCCACCCCCCCCCCC
>JBILUB010000042.1:0-11437 GCA_044371245.1 Opitutaceae bacterium | reverse complement strand
TTTGTGACCTTCGGAGAGCTTTCGAGCAATTTATGGAGCGAGGCCGTGTCCGGGAAACAAACCCATCCTGCGCGCAAACCAGAGGAGTTACGCGCTCGGCCCGCGTTGCCCTCGGCGGCATGGACCGGGGGCGCGGGAGGAACCGCGCAGTTCGAGCGGGGAGGCCGGGCACGAAGGCTGGTCGTACCCGCGCGTGGTGGCCGCGGGCGAAACCATGGTGTGCGGGCGAGGTCGATCGGGGAGTTCACGCGCAGCCAGGAAACGGGGACAGAGTTGGCCGCTATCCAGCAAAAAGCCCCCGGGGAGGACCGGGGGCTTAAAAATTGGGTGCAGGGGTTGGATTTGAACCAACGACCTTCAGGTTATGAGCCTGACGAGCTACCAGGCTGCTCCACCCTGCAACAAATGGGAACGCGGACCCTGGGTTGCGGAAGCCCACTGTCAACGAACTTTTCGCGCGAATCTTAATTTTCCCGAGAACGCGCTTGCCTGGCTCATTCGCGCCTCGTCTGCTCAACCCTCTTTTCCCCGTTCGGGGCAAGAGATCCCAACCACCACATACACCACAAATCCTCCCCAAGATCGCAAGGCGGCCCATCGGCCGGCCTGTGTTTCCCAAGGAAAACATAGATCCCAACATGCAAGTCACCGCTAAAGACCTCCTCGACGCCGGCGTTCACTTCGGTCACCAGACCAAGCGCTGGAACCCCCGCTCCAAGCCTTACGTCTTTGATCATCGCCAGGGCATCACCATCATCGATCTGGGCAAGACCCACGATCTGCTGCAAAAGGCCGTTTCCTTCATCGAGGACAAGGTCGCTTCGGGCGGCAACGTGCTCTTCGTCGGCACCAAGGAGCAGGCCCGCGAAATCGTCCGCGAGGCCGCCACCTCCACCGGGATGCCCTATTGCGTCGATCGCTGGCTCGGCGGCACCTTGACCAACTTCGCCACGGTCAAGAAATCCATCGCGAAGTTCAAAAAGTACCAGCAGCAGGAGCAGTCCGGCGAGCTGGCCAAGCTCTCTTCGAAGGAAGAGGCCGCGATCAAGCGCGAGATGGTGCGCATGACCAAGAATTTCGCGGGTATCCTCGAGATGCCCGAGCTCCCCTCGATCATGTTTGTGGTCGATGCGAACCACGAGGAGATCGCGGTGGCCGAGGCCAAGCGCTGCGGGATCGCCTGCGTGGGCCTGGTCGACACCAATTCCGATCCCACCCAGCTCTCGCACCCGATCCCGGGCAACGATGACGCGGTCAAATCGATCCGGATCATCGTGGAGACCATCGTCGCCGCGGTGCAGGCGGGCCTGGCCCAGCGCGACAGCCGCCGTTCGAATCGTGGTCAGGCCGACTTGAAAGCCGCTTCCGCCGCGGTGGCCGCCGCCGCCGGCATCGAGCCTACCGCGGGCGAGGCTCCCGCTCCGGTCGATGGCGAGGCGCTCGCCTCCGAGGTCGAGGCGCCCGCGGCCGCCAAGAAGCCGGCCGTGCGCAAGAAAATCGCCGCCCCGAAGGCCTGAACGCCGCCCCTCGTATTCGGTTAATCACTACATTTGCCTGAAACAATGAGCACCGTCACCATCTCCGCCACCATGGTCAACGACCTCCGCGCCCAGACCGGCGCGGCCATGATGGACTGCAAGCGCGCCCTCGTGGAAACCAACGGCAACGTCGAGGAGGCGATCACGATCCTTCGCAAGAAGGGCGCCGCCTCCGCCGCCAAACGCGCGGATCGTTCCGCCAAGGAAGGCACGATTTACAGCTACATCCACACCGGCGGCAAGGTCGGCGTCCTGATCGAGGTCAACTGCGAGACCGACTTCGTCGGTCGCAACGACGACTTCAAGGGCCTCGCCCACGACCTGGCGCTGCACATCGCCGCGGCCAATCCGCTCTACGTCACACGGGACCAAGTGCCCGAGGCCGAGCTGGCCAACGAGCGCGATATCGCCGCGGCCCAGGTCGCCGGCAAGCCGCCCGCCGCGGTGCAGAAGATCGTCGAGGGCAAGCTCGAGAAGTATTACGCGACGGTGTGCCTGCTCGATCAGCCCTTCGTCAAGAATCCGGACAAGAGCATCAAGGACGTGCTGACTGAGACGATCGCCAGGACCGGCGAAAACATCGTCGTGCGCCGCTTCACCCGCTATCAGCTGGGGTCCTGAGCCCGGTACCGGACGCGGTACTCGTTCGGATTTTGCAGTCAAAGACGCCGTCCCTTGCGGGGCGGCGTTTTTTTGCTTTCGCGGACTTCCGAATCGCGGGGGGGGCCTGGTCAAGGGGCGGTCGCGGCGGGGCCGGTCAGGGTGCGCCGCGGGCGAGCGGCGTGGAAGCGGCTGCGCCTTGGAGGCCGTTTTTGTCGGCCCAGGCCTTAAAAATGGCGCCGGCGACCGGAGCGGCGTAGCGGCCGCCGGCGAGGTCCTCGCCAGGGGTGTCGCCCTCGATGATCACGGCGACGGCGACGCGGGGATTTTCCACCGGGACGAAGCCGACGAACCAAGCAAAATTCAGGGTGCCTTCGGCGGTGCGTTTCTGGGCGGTGCCGGTCTTGCCGGCGAGGCGCACTCCGGGGATGCGGAAGCGGGGGGTCTGGAGGATGCGGCCGGTGCCGGTGTTGGTGACGGCCTCCATGCCGGCGAGGATGGCGGCTCGTTGGGCGGGGGTGAGGCCGTCGGGCGTGGTGCGCAGGGTGGGGGCGTCGGCGCGATGGAGCAGAGTGGGCGGGGTGGTGGTTTCGCCGCGGGCGAGGGAGGCGACGAAGGAGGCGAGTTGCAGGGGGCTGAGGGCCAGATCGCCCTGGCCGATGGAGACGTTGGCGGTGTCGCCGGGGAACCAGCGTTCGTCCCGGCGTTGTTGTTTCCAGGCGGGGTCGGGCACGAGCATGTGCCGGGTTTCGTGGGGGAGTTCGATGCCGGTGGGGTCGTCGAGGCCGTGGCGGCGGGCTTCTGCGGCGATCGCGTCGATGCCTGTTTTTAAGCCGAAGTCGTAGTAGAAGGTGTTGCAGCTTTTCTCGATGGATTGGGCGAGGGTGACGGGGCCGCGGTCCCGATGGTTGTTGCAGACAAAGGTGCGGCCGCCGACGCGGTAGGTGCCGGTGCATTGGACGGCGGAGTCGGTGGTGATCTGGCCGCTGCGCAGGCCGGCGATGGCGGTGAGCAGCTTGAAGGTGGATCCCGGGGGGTAGAGGCCCTGGGTGGCGCGATTGAGCCAGGCGCCGCGGGTGTTGATGTCGGCGGCGACCTCGCGGGACAGGCGGGGAGCGAAGGAGTTTAGGTCGTAGTCGGGTTTACTGACGAGGGCGAGGACCTCGCCGGTGGAGATGTCGAGGGCGACGGCGGCGCCGGCGAGGCCGGTCTCGGTCATCTGTTGCTCGGCGGCTCGCTGGAGGTCGAGGTCGAGGCTGATCACGATGTCGCCTCCTTGTACGGGGCGGCGGCGTTCGAGCGGGGGTTGCACACGGTAGCCGTCGGGGTCGACACGGTAGATGGCGCCTCCGGCCTGGCCTTGGAGGCGCTCGTCGAGGGCGGCTTCGAGGCCGTTGCGGCCGACGAAGCCGCGCATCTTAAAGGTGGTGAGCTCGGAGCCGGGAAGGGTGTCGCCGATGTCGATGTCGTCGTCGGAGGCGGTGTAGCCGAGCACGTGGGCGGCGAGTGATCCGTGGGGGTAATGGCGGGTGCTGGCGGTGTAGACCTGGAGGGGGGAGCGAACGGGTAGTTGTTCCAGCAGGCGGGCGTAGTCGGCGGGGGCGATGTCCTCGAGGAGGAGAAAGGGAAGGATGCGGGCCTGACGGTAGTGGCGTTCGAGTTTTTCGGCTTCGACGCGGTGGTCGGCGCGGAGGATGCGGTTGACCGTCTGGAGGTGGCGCTGGACGACGGCGACGCGGGCGATGCGCCAGAGCTGGGCGGCGTTGGGCAGGTCCTTGTCTCCGCTCTCGCGGTAGTTTCGCCGGATGCGGAGGAATTCGCGCCGGAAGTCGGCCCGGAGCTCGTCGAGGTGAAGGGTGACCGCGAAACGGGGGCGGTTGCCGACGAGCAGGCGGCCTTCGCGGTCGTAGATGTTGCCCCGGGGGCCGGGCACGACGACGCGCCGCTGGCTCTGCACGGTTTCGCGCTCGCGGTGTCGTTCGGAGTGGCCGAGTTGTTGGTAGGCGAGGCCGGAGGTGAGGACGAGCAGCAGCACAAGCAGGCCGCCGTGAAAAACCCAGAGGCGTGGGTCGTACCCGCGGTGAGACTCGACCAGTCCGCCGGAGCGTTCGGTGGGGGCGGAGTTGAAGGCGGGCATCGTTCTCAGGCGTAGCGGCCGACGGGGGTGGAGGGCGTGGCGCGGAGCAGTTCGAGAGATTTTTCCTGGAGGGCAAAGAACCAGGGGCCGATGAGCACGGTGAGCAGCTGGGAAACGATCAGATCGGCGAGCAGGCGGAGTCCTCCGGCGGCGGTGTCGGGCAGGGAGCCGAGTTGAAGGAAGGCGAGGGCGACGAAGACCGCGAGGTTGACGAAGAGGGCGGTGACGACGCGCACGAGCGTCTCCCCGCGGGGCAGGCGGTCACGGACGCGGTGAAGCAGGCAGAAGAGAAAGGCGAAGAGGAAGGCGTGGCGGCCGAAGGCGACGGGGGCCGCCGCATCCAGCCAGAGGCCGCTGAGGAAGGCGGTGGCCAGGCCGGCGCGCCAGGGCAGGCGCAGGGCGGGTAGAGTGAGCAGCAGACCGGGAAGGGTGAAGCTGAGGGCCCAAGGCGCGGCGTGGTGGTTGAGTTGACCGCGCAGGGCGCCGAGCAGGGCCGCGCAGGCGAGCAGCGCGAGGACTTGGCGGGTGGCGATCATGGGGCGGGCGCGGCGGGGCTGGGCGCTGGTGCGCGCTCAGGGTTGGGGGTGCGCGGCAGGCGGAATCAGGTAGGAGGATTCGAGGGGCACGAGGATGGTGACCTCGGTGAGGCGGGAAAGTCCCGGGTCGAGGCGGGCTCGACCGCTTTTGAAGAGGCCGTCGGTGCTGGCTTCGAGTTGATAGACCTCACCGACAAACAGTCCCGGAGGAAAGACACCGCCGATGCCCGAGGTGAAGAGGCGACGGGGTGAGGCGGGAGTGGCGAAAACATCGAGCGGCACGTACTCGACGACGGCTTCGGCGGGGCGCAGGGGAGGGTTGACCCCGCCTTGATAGCTGACGGGTCTCTCGTCGCCCTCGAAAACGGCGGCGAGGCGAAGCCCGGGGCTGGAGATCAGCTCGGCTACGGAGGTCGTGGCGTGCACCTCCACGACGCGACCGACGAGGCCGCCGACGTAGATGACCGGGGAGCCGACCCGAATCCCTTGGGCGGAGCCCTTGCGCAGAACGAGGCGTTGCCACCAGACGTTGAAATCGCGGCGGGCGACGCGCGCGGGTTCGGAACGAAACTCCGGGTAGGAAGGCAGGCGGAGCAAGGACTCCAGGCGGACGATCTCGGCGCGGAGGCGCGCGTCGTCTTGGAGGCGTAGTTCGTAAGAAGCGTTTAGTCTTTGGAGATCGCGCGCGGCGGCGACGAGTTCGGCGTTTGACCGGGTGCGCTGGGACCAGAAGGCCTGGAGATCCCGGACGTAGGAGGCGCCGAGGTCGAGAGGGGCTTGAAACTCGTAGAACGAAAGGCGCGCGAAACGTTTTACCACGGCGGGCAAGACGAGCCAGGCGAGCAGCAGGAGAGCCAGGGCGAGAAAGGGACGTGCCTGATCGATGCGGCGCACGAGGGTCGGCGGATTCGGGGTTTCGGTGCCGTCCCGCGGGATGATTCGGGTGAACGGATGCCCGGAGCGGGGTCCGGACCGGGTCGGCGCCTCGTCGGGCTCAGACGTTCTGGAGGACCCAGTTTAGGTCGTCGAGAACGGCGCCGGTGCCGTTCGCGACGGCGGAAAGGGGGTCGTCGGCGACGATGACTGGCAGGCCGGTTTTCTCAGAAAGCAGGCGGTCGATCCCGCGAATAAGCGCGCCGCCGCCCGCCATGACAAAGCCGCGGTCCACAAGGTCGGCGGAGAGCTCAGGTGGGCAGCGTTCGAGGGTGGAGCGCACGGCGTCGACGATGGACGAGATGGGGTCGCTGAGGGCTTCGCGGATTTCTTGGGAAGTGACGTGGATGGTCTTGGGCAAGCCCGCGACCGAGTCCCGGCCCTTGACCTCCATTGTCAGCTCTTCGTCGAGGGGATAGGCCGAGCCGACGCGCAACTTTATCTCCTCGGCGGTACGTTCGCCGATGAGGAGGTTATAGGCGCGCTTCATGTAATTCACGATCGAGCTGTCGAGCTCGTCGCCGGCGACGCGGATCGATTTGCTAAAAACGATGCCGGAGAGGGAGATGATCGCGATCTCGGTGGTGCCGCCGCCGATGTCCACAATCATGTTGGCGGCGGGTTCGTCGATCGGCAGGCCGACGCCGATGGCAGCGGCCATGGGCTCGGGGATGGTGATGACGTCGCGCGCGCCGGCGTGGGTGGCCGAGTCCTTGACCGCTCGTTTCTCCACCTCGGTGATGCCGGAGGGGATGGCGATGACGACGCGGGGATTCACGCGCAGGGCGTTGTTGTGCACCTTACGGATGAAGTAGCGGAGCATCGCCTCGGTGACGTCGAAGTCGGCGATGACGCCGTCCTTCATCGGACGGATGGCGGTGATGTTGCCCGGGGTGCGCCCGAGCATGCGCTTGGCTTCGTCGCCGACGGCACGAACCTTACGCGTCTGGGTGTCGAGCGCGACGACCGAGGGCTCGCGCAAGACGATGCCCTTGTCCTTAACGTAAACGAGCGTGTTTGCGGTACCTAGGTCGATGCCGATGTCGTTCGAAAAGTAGCCGAGGAAAGATGACATGAAAGGTGGGGATGCGCCGAGCTCGCGCGCCGCAGGCGATTTAGCATGCATGCAATTGCTGCGCCAGCGAAGTGTCAAAACGTAAAAGGCCCGGGTTGGAGTCGGGGGGCGCGAGGGGAATCGCCAGGCACTTTCAATGCGGTGGGCCGGGGACGATTTTTACGATTGCACAACCAATGGCCGTAGATCGTGGCACGGTGTTTGCGTGGGTGGGTTTCCGATGAATTTTGTCCGGAGTAAACCCGTGTTCAACATGACCAACGCAACGGTACAGCAGATCATGCAAGCGCCGAACGTCCTTGGCTACGTGCAGTGTTCGGAGTCGGGGGACGTGATCGTTCAAGAAGGCAGGGAAGTCGATGTGCTGGCGAATGTGCTGATCTATTTTCAGCAGGTCGCCGGCTTGATCGGAGAGTCCTTCGGCTTGGAGGATTTTCAAGAAGCTCAGATTCAGGGGAAATCTTTGACCGTCGTCTGCCTGCCTCATGCGGGCGGAGCGGTGGGGGTGATCCTGAACTCTCGCACGCGGATGAACGAGACCGTGGCGATGGTGCGCCAGGCGCTGGCTGCGTCCGACTGAGCCGCGCGGAGGAGTCTCAACCCCTAACCTAACACGCACTTTTCCCACCATGGAAATCAGCAAACTTTTCGACAACATCCTGGATCTGCCCGGGATCGAGGGAGTCTGTCTTTTCAGCACGGAAGGACAGATGTACGTCAACCGCCTGCCGTCCTTTTTCTCCAACGAGCTTTTCGCCGACGCGCAGCGCCGGATCGTGGCGATGTATGAGACGATGGATGAGAACTTTCTCCCCTGCGACGACTACATGCTTCGGTTTAGCGAACGCTGGCTGCTCCTGCGCCGCACGGAGAAACAGGTGCTGCTCGTCCTCGGGGGCGACAAGGCGAACGTGGCGTCCACGCGGATGGTCACGAACATGACTTTGAAGCATCTGACGCCGGCGATGCTCGCGGGATTGGAGTCCACGGCGCGCGCGGCCGCCCCGGCTGGCGGGGCCCCCGCGCCGACCACGAACGCCGCTCCCGCCCCCTCGACCGTACGCTACCCAGCGGTACCGCCGCCGGCGGCGGCGAAGCCCGCGGTGGAGGCGGGTCCGGCGCAGGCGGACGAAGCCCCGGCCCGTCCGGTCAGGATGTATCGGGGGCGGCCCTACTAGCTCGCACCGTGTCGAGCGCCTTGGGTCTGATCCCTGGCGCTCGCTTGCAAAGCGGAGTCAGCCCGAGCCTCCATGTCCACTGGCTTGTCTAATCCGCCTTTCAACAGGTCGACCACGCTCTCGGCTTTGGTGATCGTACCGGAGCCGCGGCTCCGTGCGATGTTTTCGCTGTTGTTGACCGACGCCGGTGCCGAGGTGGGCTTTGCCAACGATCCGGAGCAAGCTCTGCGGGAGTTGTCCGCGCGCTTTTGTCGTGTGGCGGTGGTGGCGGAAGGGGCGGTGGGGGACACGGCAAGTTTCCTCGGCCGGGCCCGGATCCAAGCGCCGGGCACCAAGTTTTTGTTGGTGGCGACCCGGGACGAAGTGGACGGGATTCTGCCGCTGTTCAGCAAAGGTCTGCATGATGCCCTGGTGCAGCCGCTCAACGCGAAGCGGGCGGTGGCGGCTCTGCAGCGCTTGCTGGCACCGGAGCCGGGCGGCGCGGCGGAAGCGTCCGCGGCGCAGGCGAGCGGCGCGGGCGCGGGCCAGGCTCGCGGACGGTATCTTACCACCCGCTCGGGCGCGATGCGCCGGGTGATGCAGGAGTTGTGGAGCGCCCGGAGCGATCCGATCGGGGTGATCCTGCGGGGCGAAGCGGGGGTCGAGTTTGAGCTGGCAGCGAGGGAATTTCACGCGCTGGGAGGAGAGGGGGCGGGCGCCTTGGTGCCGATCAATGCCCGTGATCTCCAAGTGGAGGCCCTCGGTAGACGGGTCGCGCTTGACGCCCTGGACGAGGGCATGCGGCGCACCTACTTCGTGCACGAGGTCGAGCAGCTACCACGCGATCAGGAGGAGCCGCTGCTGGATTTTCTCCGCCAGGAGAGGCGGAGCAGGGATCGGGAGAAACCGCTGCGGATCGTGTTCGCGTTGCCCTCGTCGGAGCAGGGTACCGGGCATCCTCAGAACGAGTTTTTCGAGGAGCTGCAGTTCATCGTGCCGACTGTGATCGCCTTGCCCCCGCTCCGTGATCGGCGGGAGGATATCGCGGCCGTCGTGGAGCGGATGCTGCTGGAGTACACGGCCTTGTTTCCCGAATGCCGGGCGCGTGCGGTGCACCCGGCGGCCTCCGAGTGGCTCGCCACTCGGAACTGGAGGGGCAACTATCTCGAGCTCCTGAGCGTGGTGCGGAAGGCTTTGATGGAAGCGACGCAGGTCGAGTTGCCGGCGGCGAGTTTCGGCAAGACGAGCGATCGCGGGCCACGGGCGGCCGACGCCGAGGAGCGGGCCGCGGACAAGGTGCTCGAGGCCGCGCGGCGGGCGAGTGGCACTTGAGGGCCCTCACCGCGCGGGACGCGGCGGGAAGCGGCGAGCCCGGGTAAGCGAACGGGGCGGGCGCGAGAGATGCGGCGGAAACGGGATTGCCGCGGGGAACTCCTCCGGGCGCTTTGGAGGCGTCATGGTCAAGTCAACCGCCCGTGTACGGGTGTACTACGTGCTTCCCTGTTGCCTGCTTTTGCTCAACCTCGCGAACGCGATGGTGGGGTACCAGTGCGAGAGGATCGTGGACCCTTGGCTGCGAACGACCGTGGTGATCGGGCTGGTGTTGTTCGGCGGCAGCTTGGTGGCGTTTTTGGTCGCGCCTGGCCTGGAGCGACTGGTGCGTTGGCTGCAAAGGACGAGTCGCGCCCAGGCGGGTGGAGTGGGGGAGGCGGTCTTTCTCCTCGGACTGGGCGCGGCGATCTTCGCGTTGTATTACCTCCAGACTACGCGGGGGATCGAGGTCTTGGTGCCCGAGGCGTGGCGTCTGCCCGGAGACTGAACGGGTCGGGAAACGGAGCGGGGCTCGCGGTGTCGCCTCCCTCTTTGGCTGGACAGGTTTTCGCTGGCGGTGCCCGCGGGGGGGTGAATGGATTTCGGAATGTCCTCGCCCCAAGGTAATTCCCACCCGGTCCGTCGCGTCGCGCTCGCTTCGGACCACTCTTGCCCCGCCGGTGTGCGGGCCCGCTACGCGATCGAGCGCGTGGCTTGGCTGTGGGATCAGGCGGGCCCGGCGACGCGGCCGGTGTTTCTACGTTTCGGGCTGGATTTTCAATCGGACGGCCGGGCGCTGCGGTTTCAGTTTTCCGCCGATCAGTTCGCCACGCTGCGGCTGGACGGACGCGTGATCGCGCGGGGCCCGGACGCCTCGCCCCCCTGGCTGTACGGATTTTCTGAATACGAAGTGGAGCTTGAGGCCGGCCCACATCGTTTGGAGGCCTTTGCCTGGTGGATGGGCGATCACGCCCCCGGTGCGCGGATGACGGTGGCTCCGGGCTTTGCGCTCGCCGGGATCGGCGACTGGCACCCGCTCCTGAGCACCGGCGTGGCCGCCTGGCAGGTGGCGCGGGTGGAGGGCTACGCGCCCGAACCGGACGCGCCGCAGGGCGAGGTGCTCGAGACCGGGGACAATGGACTGGTCGACGCGGCCGCCGAGCACGCCCGGCCTCCGGAGTGGCGCGAGCCGGTCAAGGTGGCCTCCCCTCTGGGCGAGAGCGTTTACGGGAGCCGCTGGGGCGTGCGAAATCTGGAACCGAGCAATCTGCCCCCTATGCCCGAGCACAAGGTCGCGCCGGGGCGGATCGTGGCCCTGCTCGACGGCGTGCTGGGCGACCAGGCGGTGCCGGTGTCGGCGCTGGAGCATCCGCGCCTGAAGGAGGCGGGGGCGGTGTTGTCGACCTGCGGCGCCGGGGATTTTGTCGTGCCGGCCGGGACCGCGGCCACTCTGGTGTGGGATCTCGGCGACTATTTTTCCGGGTGGCCGGAGCTGGTCGTGTCGGGCGGGCGCGGCGCCGAGATCAAACAAATCTGGGGCGAGAGTTTTTATGAGACGCCCGACGTGCGCACCAAGCGCAAGGGGCATCGCGACGTGGTCGCGGGCAAGTTCCTGCCCGAGGGACTGGGCGATCGATTCCTGCCCGATGGAGCCCCGCGGCGGGTTTTGGCGCCCTATTGGTGGCGCTGCGGGCGCTACTGCGTGGTCTCGATCAGCACGGGAGCGGAGGCGCTTACCTTGCATGGGATGACGCTGGATAAGTCGGGCCATCCGCTGGAGTGGCGGGGCTCGTTCGTGTGCGATCAGGACGACCGGGTGCAACCCATCCTCGCGATCTGTCGGCGGACGCTGGAGGTGGGCTCGTGGGATACGTTTGAGGACAGCCCCTACTACGAGCAGCTGATGTACATCGGCGACACACGTCTGGAGATGTTGATGACCTACGTGGCGGACGGGAACGATGCGTTGCCGCGGCGCGCCTTGCAGTTGCTCGATGCGTCGCGCCAGGTTTGGGAGGGCTTGGCGGCTTCAAGATTCCCGGCGCGCGGTCGGCAGCTGATCGCCTCGTTTTGCCTCAAGTACATCTTGATGGTGCATGACTTCGGCTGGTGGCGCGAGGATGCAGCCCTGGTGCGGCGCCTTTTGCCGG
>JBILUB010000041.1:0-11466 GCA_044371245.1 Opitutaceae bacterium | reverse complement strand
GGGCGGGGAGTGCGCCTGATCCGCCGTTCGGTGTCGCGATGGCGCGCGCGTTGCCTTTGGCCGCAGACGTCGGTCCCTTCGTCTGCTTGGCTTTCTCGGAGACCCAATCGCTGTAGCCGCCGATGTACTCGCTGATCCGGCCGTCCCCTTCGAAGACAAACGAGCCCGTCACGACTTCGTCCAAAAAGCGCCGATCGTGGCTGACCACCAGCACGGTGCCCTCAAACTCGACCAGTAGATTCTCGAGCAGATCGAGCGTCTCGGCATCGAGATCGTTGGTCGGCTCGTCGAGCACGAGCACGTTCGCAGGTTTGGTAAAGACCCGGGCGAGCAACAGCCGGTTACGCTCGCCGCCCGAGAGCACGCGGGCCGGGGTGCGAGCCCGTTCCGGCTCAAAGAGGAAATCCTGAAGATAGCTGATCACGTGGCGTGAGCGCCCCTGCACCGTGACATGCGAGTTTCCGTCCGAAACATTGTCCGCCACGGTTTTCGCATCGTCGATCTGCGCCCGCAACTGGTCGAAGTAGACCACTTCCAGCTTGGTGCCGTGCTTCAACATGCCGGCAGTCGGCGAGAGTTGTCCCAGCAGGAGCTTTAGGAAGGTGGTCTTTCCGGCGCCATTGGGGCCGATCAGCCCGATTTTGTCGCCGCGGGTGATCACCGTGCTGAAGTCTCGCACCAGCGGCACGCCGCCGGGATAGGCGAAGGTCAAGCCTTCGGCCTCGATCACCTTCACCCCCGACTCCTCGGCGGTGGAGATCTTGATGTTCGCGTTGCCCGCCCGCTCCCGCCGGGCCTTTCGCTCCGCGCGGAGCGCGTGCAGCGCCTCGATCCGCGCGCCCGCCCGCTTGCGCTGCGCCTTCACTCCGCGGCGGATCCACTCCTCTTCCTGCGCCAGTTTCTTGTCGGCGGCCGCGCGTTGCCGCTCCTCCGCTTCCAGACGCTCTTGCCGGCGGAGCAGGAACACGTCGTAGGGACAGTCCCAGTTCGTCAGGACGCCGCGATCCAGCTCGACGATCCGCGTGGCCAGCTTCTGAAGAAACGCGCGGTCATGGGTCACGAAAAACAGGCCGATTTTTTCCGTAAGCAGGAACTGCTCGAGCCAAAGGATGCTCTCGATGTCGAGATGATTGGTCGGCTCGTCGAGAAGGAGCAGGTCGGGTTTGCTCGCGATCGCGCGGCCGAGCAGGACGCGCCGCTTTAGACCACCCGAGAGACTGGCGACCTCGGCGAGCGGATCCAGTTGCAGACGCGAAATCAGGTCCTCCACCCGCACGTCGATCTCCCAGTCCTCCTCATGGCCGCCAGCATCCCGCCGCACGCCCGCGGCGACGACGTCGTGCACCGTGCCGCCGAGGTCCTGCGGCACTTCCTGCACCAAACGCGCGAAATGCGCCCCGGGCTGGCGAAAAACCTGCCCGCTGTCGGGGCGGATCTCGCCCGCGATCAGCTTCATCAGCGTGGATTTCCCCGCGCCGTTTCGTCCGACCAGACACACGCGCTCGCCCGGATCCACTTGGAAATTCACGTGGTCGAGCACCGGGTCGCCACCAAAGGCATGAGTGAGGTCGAGAAGACTGAAAAGGGCCATGAAGGGCGGACGGTGGAAACGGGTCCGCTTGCATGCAACCCCACAGACTGCACGCTCGAAGGAGTCCGTGCCGATCGGACCGACCCGCTCCGGGTGCGGCACGCTGCCCTTCCGCCCGCCCCGTTTCCCCCACACCATGTCGCCCCACTTCCCTCGCTTTACCCTCGTCCCGGCACTGCTGTGTTTCGCCGGCTCAGCCGCCACGCTTCTCCCGGCCGCACCGCGCCCGGTCTTTTTCGGCGGCTATGCCGAGCAGATCCACGGAGCCAGTTTCGACCCCGAAAGCGGCGTACTCGGCGAGGCCCGCCCGCTCCAGGCGCTGCCCCGCGCCTCCTTCCTCGCTCGCTCCGCCGATGGACATTTTCTTTTTGCCGTCTCCGAGGTGCCGGAGGGCTCCGTGCACGCCTACGCCATCGCTTCGGATCAGACTTTGAGCCCGATAAACTCCCGGTCGAGCGAGGGCGCCAGTCCGTGCTCCTTGGCTCTCTCGCCCGATGGCCGCCTGCTCGCGGTGGCCAACTACAACGGCGGGAGCGTGATCGTGTTTCCCGTGGACACCGCGGGGCGCCTCGGCGAGCGCGTGTTCTTCTCCTCCTTTTCCCACGCCTCCCGTGCCGTGATCAAGCGGCAGCAAAAACCACACGCCCACGACGTGGTCTGGTCTCCCGATGGTGCTCGCCTCTTCGTTTGCGACCTCGGTGGCGACCGCGTGTACACCTTCGCGCGCGATCTCGCCAGCGACAGTCTCGCCGCCCACGCCCCGCAACCCTGGCTGGACCTGCCCCCGGGCACCGGCCCCCGCCACGCCGCCTTTTCCCCCGACGCCCGCCATCTTTACCTGGTCAACGAGCTCGACAACACGGTCGCCGTCCTGGACCACGACGCCGGCACCGGCGTGCTGCGTTTGGTCGAAAAGGTCAGCACGCTTCCGCCCGAGGGTCACCCCGGAGGCAGCTCCACCGCCGAGCTGGCGGTACACCCCGCGGGCCACAGCGTCTATGCGTCGAACCGAGGTGCCGATACACTGACCCACTTCCAACGCGATCCCGCCAGCGGCCGCCTGATCGCCCAAAACTTCGTCCCTGTGCCCGCCGTGCCCCGCCACTTTTCGCTCAGCCCCGACGGCGGCTGGCTCCTCTCCGCGGGACAGAAGGCGGGCAGCGTGGCGGTGTTCGCCGTGGATCCCGGCGATGGCACACTCAGTCCGCGAGGCGAGCCGGTCCCGGTGCCCAGACCGGCCTGCGTCCGCTTCTAGAAAAATTCAAACGCGGTCGGACACGTCCCCGCCGCTTAAAGACCGTAAACAACGACTCAATCTCGGGCCTTGACCGAGGGAAGCTCTCGGGCACGTTCCCGTTCCCACCTTGCCCGATGGTGTAATGGCAGCACAGATGACTTTGACTCATCTAGTCATGGTTCGAATCCATGTCGGGCAGCCAGTCTGAGGCCGAGCCGCGGCCAAGGCTCCGCGCCGAGCTGCGGACGCCGAACCCCTCCACACCCCGCGTGCCCCGGACCTCGGGACGCCTTCCGCTTGCGGGTTGCCAAGCTTCGGACGACATGTCGCCCTTCCCCCTTTTTGCGAAACTCAATGAGCACTCACGTCGAAAACGTCGTCATCGTCGGCACCGGCTGCGCTGGCCTCACCGCCGCCATCTACACCGGCCGCTCCAGCCTGAATCCCCTCATCCTCGAGGGCGCTCTTCCCGGCGGCCAGCTGACCACGACCAGCGAGGTCGAGAACTTTCCCGGATTCCCCCACGGCATCGACGGCTTCCAGCTCATGCAGAACCTTCGCGAGCAAGCCACCCGCTTCGGCGCCCGCTTCGAACAGGCGCAGGTCGAGTCCGTCGACTTCAGCGTCCACCCGCGCCGGCTGCTGTGCGCCGGACGGGAGATCCTCGCCCGCAGCGTGATCATCGCCACCGGCGCCTCCCCCCGCATGACCGGCGTGCCCGGCGAGAAGGAGCTTTACGGCGGCAAAGGCGTGACCACCTGCGCCACCTGCGACGGCGCCTTCTACCGCAAGATGGACGTCGCCGTCATCGGCGGCGGTGACAGCGCCGCCGAGGAGGCGCTATTCCTCACCCGCTTCGCGAGCAAAGTCTACCTCGTGCACCGCCGAGACACCCTCCGCGCATCAAAAATCATGGCCGACCGGGTGGTCGCCCACCCGAAGATCGAGTGCGTGTGGAACGCCGCCCCGGTCGAGGTAGAAGGCGTGGCGGCGGGCTCCGTCTCCGGACTCCGTATTCGCGACGTCAATACCGGCGAGATCCGCTCCCTCGCGGTCAAGGGCATCTTCGTCGCCATCGGCCACGTGCCCAACACCGGCCCCTTCACACCCGCGCTCGAGGTGGACGAGGGCGGCTACCTCCTCCCCCAGCCAGGCTCCCAGGTGCGTACCCGCGTGCCCGGCGTCTACGTCGCGGGCGACTGCGCCGACCATGTTTTTCGCCAGGCCATCACCGCCGCGGGCATGGGCTGTCAGGCCGCGATCGAGGCCGAGCGCTGGCTCGCGGAACACGAGTCCTGAGACCGATCGCGCCCGGCGCCAGCGCCGGGGACCCCGCCCGCCTACGCAAAACCCGAGGTGGCCATGACCTAGTCCCCGTTTCAACTAGACCGCGAGTCTCCCGGCTCTTTCGACGCCACCCTCTTCCTCGCGCCACAGATGAGCCCCTCCCAGCCCGGTTCCTCCGCCCCCGCTCCACCCGACCTCGCCACGATCACCCGCCGCCTCGCCGAGGCCGAGGCCGCTCAGCTCCGGGCCACCGCGGCCCTGCACGAGACGGAGACCGCCTACCGACGGCTGTTTGACCTGAACCCGCTTCCCCTCTGGGTACGCGCGGAGGACTCGCTCCGCTTCCTCGCCGTCAATCGCGCCGCCGTGGCGACCTACGGCTACTCCCGCGAGGAGTTTCTGTCCATGACCACGGCGGACATTCGTTCCCCCGAGGAACGGCGCCGCTACGAGGAGTTCCTCGCCCGGCGTCGCGCCCATGGAGACGACCCCGAAGGCGACGCGCGCTGCGGCCGCTGGCTCCATCGCCGCAAAGACGGATCCGAGCTCACCATCGAGGCCTGGTCCCACGCCCTGGTGTTCGAGGGCTGCCCCAGCCGCTTGGTCATCGTGCGCGACATCACCGAACAACTCCGCACCGAGGCCGAGGCCCGCCTCAACCAAGAACGCTTTCAACTCGTCGCCGCCGCCACCAGCGACGCCGTCTGGGATTGGGACTTTGCCACCGATCAACTCTGGTGGAGCGAATCCTTCTACAGCCTCTTCGGGCACTCACCCGCGGAGTTCGACCACGGCTTTGGCACCTGGGAATCGGCCATTCACCCCGAAGACCGGAACCGCGTCGTCGGCAGCCTCCACGCCACCCGCGACCAAGATCGGGAGTTTTGGCGCGAGCAATACCGCTTCCGTCGGGCCGACGGCAGCTACGCCACCGTGATCGACCGCGGCCGCATCGTCCGGGACCCCGATGGGAAACCGCGGCGCATGGTCGGCGGCATGTCGGACATCACCGAACAAAGCCGCCTCCAAGCCCAGCTCCTCCGCTCCCAACGACTCGAGAGCATCGGCACCCTCGCGGGCGGCATCGCGCATGACCTCAACAACATGCTCGCGCCGATCCTCCTCGCGCTCGACCTGCTCCGCCTGCACCAGCCCTCCCCTGACGCCCGGCGCCTGATCAACATCATCGAGACCAGTGCCCAACGCGGCGCCGACCTCGTGCGCCAGGTCCTCGCCTTCTCCCGCGGCGTCGAAGGCCGTCGCCAGCCCCTCCAAATCAGGCACCTGATCAAGGAAGCCGCCCGCTTCGCCAACGAGACCTTTCCCCACAACCTCAAGATCAACACCGATATTCCTCCCGATCTCTGGTCCGTCTCCGCCGACCCCACCCAGCTGAATCAGGTGTTGCTCAACCTCTCGCTCAACGCCCGGGACGCCATGCCCGACGGCGGCGAGCTCAACCTCGCCGCCACCAATATCCAGATCGACGACGCCCTCGCGGCCACCTTGGCCGAAGCGCGCCCCGGACCCCATGTCGTCATCACCGTCGCCGACACCGGCCACGGCATCGCCCCCGAACACCTCGACCGGATTTTCGAGCCCTTCTTCACGACCAAAGAAGTGGGCAAAGGCACCGGACTCGGCCTCTCCACCGTCCACGCCATCGTCCGGGAACACCACGGCTTCATCACCGTGGACAGCCAGCCGGGACGCGGCTCGGTCTTTCGTGTCCACCTCCCCGCCGAAAACCTCGGTGCACACGCTCCTTCGCCCGCCACGCCGCGATCCACCTCCCGCGGGGACGGACAAACCATCCTCGTGATCGACGACGAGCCCGCCATCCGCGAGCTTAGCCGCAACCTCCTCGAGAGCCACGGGTACACCGTCATCACCGCCTGCGACGGCGCCGAAGGCGTCGCTCTCTTCGCCCAAAACCGCGACCGCGTGGCCCTCGTCATCACCGACATGGTCATGCCCATCATGGACGGCCAGGCCACCATCAGCGCCCTCCACCGCCTCAGCCCCGAGCTGCCCATCATCGCCGCCAGCGGTCTCGATCCCACCGGCCGCTTCGCCCAAGGCACCAGCGCACACGCCAAACATTTTCTCTCCAAACCCTACACCCCGGAAAAACTCCTCGCCGCCGTCGCCGATAGCCTAAGGCCCACCCGCTAACCAGCGCGCTGCCCCCGGCCGAGGCCGCGAATAACCGCCCGTCCCCAGCGCTGGCCGTTTCCCTCTTCGACCCGTGGGGCGTCATCCTCTCACCACCGGGAACTCCGCCCACACGGCCCTGCCGCCAACCCTAAGTTCAGGCGAATCCTGTTCTTTTTTTCCCTGATTAAAAGGCCCTTACGTCACTATATTGCCTCGCGAGCCCATTGCCCGGCCTTTCCCCTGTACTCGACTTTAGAATTATTCCAATTCCCACTTGCGCCTTGGAATGATTCCAGTTCTCTGCGCGGAACCCTTGCTGATCCGCACCATGAGACCCACCCCCTTAGCCCCCGCCGAGTCCTCCCCAAACCTGGCCGAGCGCCTCGCCCACAGCGGCTTACGAAATACCCCGCAGCGTGAGGTGATCTACCGCGCCTTGCTCGAGAGACGTGACCACCCGACGGCCGATGAGGTCTACTCCCGTGTCCGCGTCGGCATGCCCTCCATCTCGCTCGCCACCGTCTACAACTGCCTCGAGACCCTCGTCCAATGCGACCTCGTCCGTCAGGTTAACTTCGAGCGCGGCCCTACCCGCTACTGCCCTAACCTACATCCCCACGCCCACTTCCACGACGAGAGCAGCGGCGCCACTCACGACATCGAGCTCCCCGCCGCCGTCCTCGAGCAGATCCGAGCCCTCCTCCCCGCAGGCTACGCCGCCCGCGCCATCGAGATCACCTTTCACGGCCAGGTCCCCCCCTCCGCGGACCCCGTCCACCCGACCCCCTGAGCCCCCGTTCTCCCTCCGCTTCCCGCCCACCACTCTCTTTCGCACCATGTCACAACTCGAAATCCGCGCCCTCCACGTCGCCCTCGCCGCCACCCCCGACAAACCCATCGTCAAAGGCCTCGACCTCACGATTCGCACCGGCGAGGTCCACGCCATCATGGGCCCCAACGGCACCGGCAAATCCACCCTCTCCAAAGCCATCGCCGGCCATCCCGATTACGTCATCACCTCCGGAGACGTGCTCCTCGACGGCAAATCGATCCTGGAAATGGAGCCCGACGAGCGAGCCCGCGCGGGCCTCTTCCTCGCCTTCCAGTACCCCAGCGAGATCCCCGGCGTCTCCATCGCCAACTTCCTCCGCGCCGCCGTCCAGGCCCGCCTCGCCGAGGGCGAAGAGCTCGACGCCACCGCCTACTACAAGCGCCTCTACTCGAAAATGGACCTCCTCAAAATCGATCGGAAATTCACCTCCCGCTCGGTCAACGAGGGCTTCTCCGGCGGCGAAAAGAAACGCTGCGAAATCCTCCAGATGGCCATGCTCGAGCCCTCCTTCGCCCTCATGGACGAGACCGATTCCGGCCTCGACATCGACGCGCTCCGCATCGTCGCCGAAGGCGTCGAGGCCATGCGCGGCCAGAGCCTCGGCGTCCTCCTCATCACCCACTACCAGCGCCTGCTCAACCACATCGTCCCCGACTACGTCCACGTCATGTACGACGGTCGCATCGTGAAATCCGGCGATAAATCCCTCGCCCTCGAGCTCGAGGCCAAAGGCTACGACTGGGTCAAAACCGAGCTCGCCGCCGCCCTCGTTTAGACACCACCGCCCACCTCAACCGCCAGCTCCGCCCTCCCGCACTCCTCATGAAACCTCCCTCCGACCTCCTCGCCGCACCGGGCCCCGCCGAGTCTCTCTCCGGTACGGATGCCGACCTCGCCAACGAAAATCCCGTCGCCGGCATCGACCAGGCGGTCGGCGACTTCACCTACGACGTCAAATACGAGTTCGATGCCGGCAGCGGGCTCAACGAAAACGTCATCCGCTACATCAGCGGCGTGAAAAAGGAGGCCGACTGGATCCTCGATTTTCGCCTGCGCGCCTACCAGACCTTCCTAAGCAAGCCCATGCCCACCCACTGGGCGACCAAGGACCTCGAAAACATCAATTTCGACAAGATCCGCTACTACCTCTCCCAAGGTCAGAAACCCAAGCGCACCTGGGACGAGGTCCCCGACGACATCAAACGCACCTTCGAACGACTCGGCATCCCCGAGCAGGAGCGCAAGTTCCTCGCCGGCGTCGAGGCCCAGTTCGACAGCGAAGCCGCGTATTCAAACGTCAAGGACATCGTCGCCAAACAAGGAGTCATCTTTTGCAACTCCACCGAGGCCCTGCGCGAACACCCCGAGATCTTCAAAAAATGGTTCGGCAAGGTCATCCCCACCGGCGACAACAAGTTCTCCGCGCTCAACTCCGCCGTGTTCTCCGGAGGCTCCTTCATCTACGTCCCCCCGGGCGTGAAGGTCGCCATGCCCCTCCAGGCCTACTTCCGCATCAACGCCGAGAACTTTGGCCAGTTTGAGCGCACCCTCATCATCGCCGACGAAGGCGCCGAGGTCACCTACATGGAGGGCTGCACCGCCCCCAAGTTCTCCACCTCCACCCTCCACTCCGCCGTCGTTGAGCTCGTCGCCCTCAAGGGCGCCAAAATCCAGTACATCACCGTCCAAAACTGGGCTCCCAACGTCTTCAACCTCGTCACCAAACGCGGCCTCGCGATGGAAGACGCCGAGATCAAGTGGATCGACTGCAACATCGGCAGCCGCCTCACCATGAAGTACCCCGGCGTCGTGCTCAAAGGCCGCCGCGCCCGCGGCGAGGTCGTCTCCATCGCCCTCGCCAACGACGGCCAGCACCAGGACACCGGCGCCAAGATGATCCACGCGGCCGACGACACCGCCTCCCTCATCGTTTCGAAATCCATCAGCGTTGGCCAAGGTCGCGCCACCTACCGCGGCGTCGTCCACATCCCCAAGCATCTCAAGGGCTGTAAAAACAACACCGAGTGCGACGCCCTCCTCATCAACACCAACAGCCGCACCGACACCTACCCCGCCATCGTCGTCCGGGGCGACAGCCACGCCGTCCAGCACGAGGCCTCCGTCTCCAAGGTCTCCGAAGACATGATCTTCTACATGCAGCAGCGCGGCCTCACCGAGGCCCAGGCGATGAGCCTCGCCGTAAACGGCTTCGTCAACGACCTCGTCCGCCAGTTCCCGATGGAGTACTCCGTCGAGCTCAAACGCCTCATCGACCTCGAGATGGAAGGCTCCGTCGGCTGATCCCTCGAAACCGTCAACCACTGAGAGCACCGAGGGCCGCCAAGATCGATCCACGATTTCGCGGTCATTTCCTCAGTGTCTCTCAGTGACCTCAGTGGTTAAAATTTCAGAACTCGCATTCATGTCCGCTTCCCCGCTTCCCGCTTCTTCGCCCTCCGCCCCCGGTCTCGACTCCGCCCGCTTCGCCCAGCACCTCTCCCAGCGCGCCTACCTGCCCGCCTGGTGGCTCGCGACCAAGAAAGACGCGTTTAACCAGTTCCTGGCCCTCCCGCTGCCCTCGCGCACCGACGAGACTTGGCGCTTCTCCCACCTTCGCGGACTCGATCTCGAGGGCTTCTCCCTCCCCGAGGATCCCGCCACGCAGATTCCCCATCGCGCCGAGATCCCCCACAGCGCCGAGATCGTCTTCTCCAACCGCCAGATCATCTCCCGCAGCACCGTGCCCGCCGAGCTCGCCGCCCGCGGCGTCCTCTTTTGTCCCCTCGACGAGGCCCTCCGCGACCACGGCGAGATCGTCCGGGCCTACTTCCAAAAACACCCCGCCCGGCTCGGCTCCGAAAAATTCGTCGCCCTCAACACCGCCTTCGCCGCCTCCGGCGCGCTGCTGTACGTGCCCGACGACGTCGAGATCGAGCTCCCCTTCCTCCTGCAACACACCCTCACCGGGCGAAACGTGGCCGCCTTCCCCCACACCCTGGTCATCCTCGGCGCCCGCGCCAAAGCCACCCTCGTCGAGTTTTTCGTCTCCGGCTCGCCCTCCGAGCGCCAGCTCGCCTCCGGAGTCAACGACCTCCACGCCGGCCAAGGCGCCCAACTCACCTACGTCGGCGCCCAGCACTGGAGCCGCCAAGCCCTCGCCTTTCAGGTCAACAGCATCGCGGCCGAGCGCGACGCCCGCGTCGTCTCCCTCAACCTTCACCTCGGCGGACGCCAAGCCCGGCACGAATCCCACAGCCGACTGCTCGGCCCCGGCGCCCACTCCGAGATGCTCGCCCTCACCATCGCCGACGGCGACCGCGAGCTCGACCAGCGCACCCTCCAAACCCACGTCGCGCCCCACACCACCTCCAACCTTCTCTACAAAAACGCCCTCCTCGACACCGCGAAGACCATTTTCTCCGGTCTCATCATCGTCGAACCTGACGCACAAAAGACCGACGCCTACCAGAAAAACCGCAACCTGATGCTCTCCGACTCCGCCGAGGCCCACAGCCTCCCCGGGCTCGAGATTCAGGCCAACGACGTCAAATGCTCCCACGGTAGCACCTCCGCCCGGATCGACGCCGAGCAAGAGTTCTACCTCCGGGCCCGCGGCATCCGCTCCGTCGATGCCCGTCGTCTCCTCGTCGCGGCCTTCTTCGAAGAGGTGCTCAACAAGCTGGAAAACGAGCCCCTGCACGCCGCCCTCACCGCGCTCATCGCCGAGCAGTTTCAAGAGGTCAAATAGCCCGCCCGCTTACGCCGCGGCCCCGCTCGTCGAGGGGGGCCGCGTGAATTCCCTTCGCCCACGGCCGGCGTAGAATCCGTCGCCCCGTCCGGCTCGTTCAGCCTACTCGCGGCACCACCCGCTCCGCCGCCGCATCCAGTTCAAAAAACGACATCGGACGAAACCCGCCGGCGCTCGCCACCAGATTGCCGGGGGCCTGCTCGCACAGCGTGTTGAAATCCCTCACATTCGCGTTGAAGAACCGCCGCGCCGCCGCGATCCGATCCTCGGTCTCGGCCAACTCCCCTTGGAGCGCGATAAAGTGGGCATCCGCCCGGAGCGCGGGATAACCCTCCGCCACCGCAAACAAGCGCCCCAAGGCCCGACACAGCGGCTCCTCCGCCGCGCGCGCCGCGCCGCTTCCCCCGCCTGCCGCCCGCCCCTGCGCCGCCTCCGCTCGCAGCGTCGTCACCCGCTCGAGCACGTCCCGCTCATGCGCCGCGTATCCTCGGACCGTGTTCACCAGATTCGGGATCAAATCGTGCCGGCGCTTCAGCTGCACATCGATGTCCGCCCAGCTCTCCCGCACATGCTGCCGCAGCCGCACCAAGCGATTGTAGAGCGCCAAAGCCCAG
>JBILUB010000378.1:0-3119 GCA_044371245.1 Opitutaceae bacterium | reverse complement strand
AGACTTCCAGTCTGCACGAGCGAGCAGGCTGGAAGCCTGCGCTACCTTGGGTCTAACTGTCGGCTATAACTCCATTTGAAATGCTCTAGGTTCAGCCCTTGGCCGCCAGCACGTGAAAGTTGGCCATGCTGATGCCGCTCAGCATCGCGCCGACGATCCCGAGAAAGCCCTGGTCGGTTCCCGCCAGATACACATTCGCCAGCCGCGTCCGTCCGTCCCGGATTTTCCGGGGCGAGCCATAGATCGCGCCGCCAAGGTGCCCGGTAAACTTCACGATCGTGCGCGGCGTAAACATGTCCGTCGCGATCGTGGCCCCGGCGAGGGCCCCCGCGCCCGCCGACCCGCCGGGTAAAAACCGCAGCGCGCTCGCCTGGATCTCGCCGTAGACGCGCCGCTTGGCTTCCCGGTACTCCGGCTCGGGCAGCCCGCTCCACCCCGCGAAATCCGCCAGACACGTGCAGCGGAAAAGCCCCTCCGGCAGGCCCAGCCCCGCGGGAAAATCAAAATTGTTCGGCAGGCAGATCACCCCGCTGCGCACATCGGCCAGAGCCTCCGATTTTTCGTAATGGAAACGCGGCGAATCATTGAAAAAAACAATCGTATCCTCGCCCCAGCCCAGCGCCGCCGGCTCCCGGTCGAGCACCGTGATAGTCTCGCAATAACTCAAGCGCCCCACCGGATGCGCCCCGCCGCCCGCCGCCGGCGGCGACGCCTCCTCCGCCTGGAGCCTTTCCGTCTCCGCCGCGCCGATCGTGCTGATCACCTGCGTGGCCGTCACCTCCTCGCCGCTGTCCAGCACCAGGGCGCTCGCACGGTCGCCGCGGACGACCAGCCGGCGCACTCCGCACTTCATCCTCCGCTCTCCACCCGCCGCCCGGTACTTCTCCAACAGCACGCGCAGGATCACCCGCACCCCGTCGACCGGCCGGGCAAAGCCTTCGAGAAAAAGCGCCTTAAACATGATCACGAACTGCCCGAACTCCATGTCCCGCTCCGTCGCGCTCCCGTAGTACATCAGCGGACAAAACAGCATGTCCTCCAGCAACGTATCCGAAATATGGCGACGCACGATCTCCCGCGCGCTCTCGGGCCGGGCGTCCAGCGAGACATCATCGTAGCCGCGGATCACCCCCACCAGCGCCCTGAACCCGTCGATCTGCCCCGGAAACACCCGCGCGACCTCCGCCTCCAGCACGGCAAAGTCGTTGGTGAAAACCAGCTCCGTCTCTCCGCCCGCCCCGAAGGCGATGCGCGAGCGCTTCTGCGGATGGAGCGCAAACTCGTCGCGATCGATCCGCAGCTGCCGCAGCAGCTTCCCCAAAGGCCCGCCCTTCACGCCCCGCGGTGCCCAGTTGGTCATGGCGTGTAGACCCACGTCGTATTTTCGCCCCGCGATCGAGTAGAAAGAGTTCAGTCCGCCGACCGCATTGTGCCGCTCGAAGATGCACACCCGCTTGCCGAAGTGCGCCAGCCGGATGCCCGCGGCCAGGCCGGCCATGCCGGCTCCGATGATGGCGACGTCGTAATGAGAGGAGGTGTTCATGCGCGAGGGCGGCGCACGATTCGCGAGGAGCTCGACTCTCGCAAGCCGGGGCTTGTCAGGCCCGCGCCCCGACCTCCGCCCCGGCCTCCAACACCCCGCGCACCCGGGGGAAGAGCTTCACCGCCTCCGCGACCATCCAGATCTCCAGCGCGCAGGTCGCGACGGCAAACCCGACGAGCAGCCACTTGCCCTGCGAGAGCCAGCTCGGGTTGTCGGCGCCACCGAAAAAAGCCTGCCCGATCATCGCCCACATCGGCATCACCAACATAAACAACATCGGCACCACAAAGGCCCAGACCGGGATCCCGCGCCGCCAGAGGAAAAACGTGATCACCAAAAAGGACAGCCCCCCGAGCAGCTGGTTCATCGCGCCAAAAAGCGGCCAGAGCAGCAGGCCGCCTCCCCCCGCCGTGCTCCAGGACCAGGGCTGGACTCCCGACGGCATCGCAGCGAGGGCGAGCGCCGCGGTCACCGCCGCCAGCGTCGCGCCATGTTTGCCCGAGAACAAATCGCACACCCCGCGCACGAGGCGCGCCCCGCCCCCCGCGCCACCTGCGACCGGCGGCTCCTCCGGCCGCAGCGCCAGCGCCAGTTCCTGCACCACATATCGCTGCAAACGACAGGCCGTATCCATCGTGGTCGCCGCAAAGGAGGCGACAAAGACACCCATCAAGGCCACCGCCGCCTCCCGCGGCACCGCCAGCGCCCGTAACAGATTGGCCGAGCCGTCCACAAAGGTCGCCACCAGCGGGCCCAGCCCCGCGCTCCACGCTCCATACCGCGAGGCCCAGGCCGCTTCCCCGGTCAGCACCGCTCCATCCCGGGCCACGATCCCCAGACCGATCGCCGCACCGCAGATCAACAACACCATCACCGCCAAAAAACCCTCGGTCAGCATCGCACCGTAGCCCACGAAGCGCGCATCCCGCTCATTATCCAGCTGCTTCGAGCTCGTGCCACTGCTCACCAAGCAGTGAAAACCACTGATCGCACCGCAAGCCACCGTGATGAAAAGAAAGGGGAACATCATCGGCGCCCCGACCGGCGCGGTGTTGACCACCGGGGCCGCCATCTCCAGCGCCACCCGCGCACCGCCCGGCTCCAAAGGCGCGCCACCGAAGAAAGCCGCCACCAGCAACCCGGCCACCAACAGTCCCAGCACCGAGACCAGCTGCAAGGCGTTGATGTAGTCCCGCGGCTGCAACAACAGCCAGACCGGGATCACCGAGGCCACGTAGGAGTAGCCGAGCAGAAAAACGCACCAGGTCAGATTACTCCATCCCGCGAGCGTCAGGTTAAAATCGTGCAGCCACGCGACATCACCGTAGATCACGCTCAGGTACATCAACGCGAGGCTCAGGAGGGAAGCGGGCGCGAGCCCCACCCCGCGCCGGTGCAGCCACACCCCGACCGCGATCGCCAGCGGTATCTGCACCAGACAGGGGAAAATCGCCGACGGAAACTGCCGGAACACGCTTGCGATCACCAAACCGAAGATCGCCAGCACGATCGTGAGCGAGAGCAGCAGCACGATCAGAAAGAGCAGCCGCACCCGGCGATTCAGCACTCGCCCGGC
>JBILUB010000377.1:0-3142 GCA_044371245.1 Opitutaceae bacterium | reverse complement strand
TGGTCGAAACCGAATAGCCGGCCCGCCTCGCGGCGAGTGCGGGGTGCTCCCGCCCCTCTCCCCCGCCACCCCGACCGGCAGCGGCTCACAGCTTACGCGGATCGCAGGCCAGATGCGGCGCCGCGGGAGCGAGCACGCGACGAATCGCGGCCAGCGTGCCACGCAGGCGCATGGGATCGGGCGCGACGAATTTGATGCTCCAGGCAGAGTCTCCATGCAGCGGGCTGGCGCCGATCCAGCTGCCCTCGACCTGGAGTGCATGCAGATGGTTGCGCCACACGACGGAGCCGGCCGGCCCGGGGGGCACAAAGACGGCGTTGCCGAAGCAGGCCGAGTCGCCGGCGCCGGCGAAATCGGCGAGGGCCCGCAGGTGCTCGGCCGATTGGTCGAGACGCTCGCGAAGGAGCAGCGCGGACCCGGAGCGGACCTCGAGCTCGAGCACGAGCCGCGACCACGCCCAAATCTCCCCGTGAGCGATGCGTCCGGGGAAAAGCAGATCGGCGTAAAAAGCTGAACCGCCCGGAGCGACATCAAGCGAGGTGCGCTGGTGAAACACACTGCCTCGGTGCGGCACCAAGGGCTCGGGCAACACTTCGAGCCAGGCGGAGGGCGCGACGTGGAACGCTTGGACGGACCGGGCCTCGCCGCTTCGCATGCGGAACACGCGGCTCGCGCTGGGCGTGGTCAGGAGGACGGCCGCGCCGGAGTCCACCGCGACGGAGGACTCGAGGCGATCGCCGGAGAGGATACCGGCGGTGGGGTTGACGACCTGGACGAGAAGCGTGCGCGTGTCGGCGTCCCAGTAAGGTTTGCTGAGGTGGAAAGGCGCGCGAAAGGCCTGGGAGGCCAGCGTGGTCACGCCGTCATCGGCCCGCGCGGCCGCGCGGAGGGCGAGCTGTCCGTGAAAGTCGGCCATGTATCGAGGTAGCGCAGGCTTCTAGCCTGCACTCGGTGCGCTGCCTGAAGCAGACTGGAAGTCTGCGCTACTCTTCACCGCGAAGAGGACCTGTTTTTCGATCCAGGCGATCACCTGATCGAGGTGATGCTCACGCTTGAGATCGCAGAAGAGAAAGGGGCGCGCGCCGCGCTGGATCTTGGCGTCCCGATCCATGATGGAAAGGTCGGCGCCGACGAGCGGAGCGAGATCGATCTTGTTGATGATGAGCAGGTCGCTGTGGCGGATGGCGGGGCCGCCCTTCCGGGGGATTTTTTCGCCCTCGGCGACATCGATCACATAAATGAAAACGTCGACCAGTTCGGGCGAAAAGGTGGCGGTGAGGTTGTCGCCGCCGCTCTCGACGAGGACGAGCTGGAGATCGGGAAACTTTTTTTCGAGGGCCTGGCAGGCCTGCTCGTTCATCGTGGTGTCGTCGCGGATGGCGGTGTGCGGACAGCCACCCGTCTCCACGCCACGGATACGCTCGGCCGGGAGCGCGCTCTGGCGGATGAGGAACTCGGCGTCCTCGGAGCAGTAGATGTCGTTGGTGACGACACCCATCGAGTAGCGCTCGCGGAGGTGTTGGCAAAGCTTGAGGCAGAGCATGGTTTTGCCGGAGCCGACGGGGCCACCGATGCCGATGCGGGGAGGACGAGGGAGGGACATAAAAGACAGAGGAGGAACCGCTAAACTTCGCTAAAGGACGCTAAACAAGAACAGGCAGGATGGTTCAGCTTTAGCGTCCGTTAGCGCAATTTAGCGGTTTAAACTTCAAGAGATAAACATGCGGGCGGGGGCGGTTTCATGGCGGGCGCTGGCGATGTCGAGCCAAGGGTTGAACCAGCCAATCTCGGAGAGGGGAACCTCGGAGGCGGCGGCGATGAGCGGGGGCGTCTGGGCGAGCGCATCGGTGAGGAGCGACTGGCCCGCGTTTTGGCCGAGGCGGAGAAGCTTCATCGCGGCGGAGAGCGTGGCGGAGAGCGTGGAGTAGCAAATCGCGGCGAGCACGGCCTCGCGCGGGGCGCCGAGGACGCGGCCCTCCAGGGCGGCGGAGATGGCCGAGGAGTGCGGCCAGGGGGTGGAAGCGGCCCGGGCGAGGTATTCGAGCGCGAGCGGATGGGCATGGAGCCGGGCGAGCAGCTCGGCGCGTTGGCGGCCGATGTTTTCAGTGGCGGTGCGAAGTTCGCGGGGGCTCTTGAGCGCGTGGGAAAGCGTGGCGAGGTGCGCGATGTGGGACCAATCCGGCGCGGTGGGTTCGAGGGCCGCGTAGGCGTGGGCCGCGAGCGGCAGCTCGGCGTGAGCGAGGGCGGGAAGGACGGAAAGACGGCAAAAGGCGGCCAGGGTGTCGCGATCACGGACGGCGCCGAGCTCGATCAGGGCTTCGAGCCCGAAGGAGTGCGCGTAGGCTCCCGTGGGGTAGAAGGAGTCGCCGGCTTGGAGAAGGCCAAGAAGCCAGGCGGTGGGTAGTAGCGCAGGCTTCCAGCCGGCTTCCGGAAGCAGGCTGGAAGCCTGCGCTACCTGGTCAGTGCTGATGGCTCGATCCGAGTTCATTAACGGCAGCGTGACGCTTGAAACGGCCGGGGCGAAAGACGGCGGTGGCGGGCGTATGGGCAATTTGAATACGAGCGAGGAGCTGGCGGGCGGCGGGCTCGTCGGGGGTGAGCAGGCGCGTGGCGTCCGCGGATAGCTCGAGGTGAAGGTTGCCGACGGCCCAACCGATGCCCGCGGCGGCGGAGGGCGGCAGTCCGGCGAGGGGGATTTCGAGGACGGGCTCGGGTTCTTGGACGATGACGTAGCGGGCGGTGGCGTTTTCGTGGATGGTATCGCCGGGCTGGAGGGGTCTAGAGAGCTGGAAGCCAAACTCGATGCCATCGGCGGCGGTGCCGCGCCACAGGCGCTTGGCCAGCGTGCGACGGTCGGTGCGGAGCTCGGTGACGAGGAGAGCGGGGTCGGGCGCGGGGATCGGAGCGGTGACGAGGAGAAGGCTCATGGCACATCTACGATACAGTAGCAGCCAAGTTCACTTTTCCTCAAGGCACCTAGGATTTCGGGCGCGGCGGTATGCAAACGGCGAAGGTCGTTGGTTGAGAGTTCGACGATAACAAGGCGGCGTCCCGCAAGGTTTTGCTGGTAGCGCAGATTCTTGTCCGCAGTGAGAAAAACCTCAAAGCCTGCGGTTTCCCCGAGACGAAGGAGATCGCCATT
>JBILUB010000376.1:0-3144 GCA_044371245.1 Opitutaceae bacterium | reverse complement strand
CGAGGCCCTCGGCTGCGTCATCACCCCGGACGCCCCGCCCAAGATGAAGGAACTCGCCGAGATCCGGACCAAGTACAGCGGCGCGAACGGCCGCGAACACATGCGCCGCATGCTCAAGCTCCACGGCACCACCCAGGCCTCCCCCGGACTCAATCTCACCGGCGAGGTCCTCCCCTCCGCCGATTTCACCCGCCTCTGCGAAGAGATGGACGCGATCAAATCCGAGCAGCTCGCCTGGTTTGAGAAATACGACCTGATCATCTGCCCGGCCAGCAACCAGGCCCCCATCACCCACGATTTCGAGCGCCCGCGCAACTGGAGCGGCGCGTCCTATACCAGCCAGTACAACACCACCGGCTGGCCCGCCGGCGTCGTGCGCTGCGCCACCGCCGCCAAGGATAATCTCCCCCTCGGCATCCAGGTCGTCGGCCAGCCCTGGCGCGACGACGTCGTCATCGCCGCCCTCGAGTTTATCGAGAGCAAGACCGGCGGCTGGGTGAAGCCCCCGGTCTGAGCGCGGCCCGGGTCCCGCGCCCTTGTCCTCCGTGCGGGCCCCTCGCCCGCACCTCCCGTCCGCACCCTCACTCCCTTCCCGTCTCCTCCTCCGCCATGTCCACGCTCACCCGCGCGAGCCGAGCACTCGCCGTCAGCTCCTCCCGTCGTGATTTCCTCCGCGCCGCCGGCCTCTTCACCGCCAGCGCCTCCACTCCCGCGCTCCTTTCCTCCCGCGCCTCCGCCGCCCCCGCCCACGCCACCTCGACCGACCCAACCGAAGATCTCATCTACGTCTCCGCGACCAAACTCGCGCAGCTCATCCGTGAGAAAAAAGTCTCCGCCGTCGAAGCGGTCGAGGCCTTCATCACCCGCCAGATCGCGGTCAACGACCGGCTCAACGCCGTCGTGATGAACTGCTACGAGCGCGCCCGCGCCGAGGCCCGCGCCGCCGACGCCGCCCTCGCCCGCGGCGAGTTGAAAGGCCCCCTCCACGGCGTGCCCATGATCATCAAAGACTCCCTCGACACCGAGGGCGTTATCTCCACCGGGGCCACCTACGGTCGTCAGCAGTTTGTCCCCGCCAAGGACGCCACCTGCGTCGCCCGCGTGCGCGCCGCCGGTGCCATCCTGCTCGGCAAGACCAACACCCCCGAATTCACCCTCGGCGGTCTCGGCGGCATCAGCGCCGCCTCCAACCTCCTCTACGGCTCCTCGCACAATCCCTACGACCTCACCCGCACCACCTCCGGCTCCTCCGGCGGCGCCGGCGCGGGCGTCGCCGCCGGCCTCGCCGCCTTCGACATCGGCTCCGACTGGGGCGGCTCCATCCGCGGTCCCGCCCACAGCAACGGCATCGCCGGCATCAAGCCCACCTCAGTCCGCGTGCCCCGCACCGGCCATATCGTCGACTACGGCGGCGTGTTCGACCTCTGGCAGCAGCTCGGCCCCATGACGCGCCGGGTCGAGGACATCGCCCTCATCACCCCGCTCATCTCCGGACCCGATTACCGCGACGCCTCCTGCGCGCCCGTGCCCTGGGCCGACCCTTCCGCCGTCGAGCTGAAGAAGCTCCGCGCCGCCTTCTTTCCCACCAACCCCGTCACCAAGGCCGACGCCGACACCCAGGCCGCGATCAAACAGTGCGCCGCCTGGCTCGAGGGCGTCGTCGCCTCGCTCACGGAGGATTTCCCCGAATCCATCCTCCGCGATCTGTACGAGTCGCGGCGCACCCTCACCAACGGCGACGCCTGGGCCTTCTACCAACGCCTCGCGGACAAGTGGGGCACGAAGAATTTCTCCCCCAGCGTGAAGGAGCGCATGAAAACCATGCAGCCCATCTCCACCGCCGCCTACGTCGAGGCCTGGGAGCGCGCCGACCTCTCCAAGAGTCGCATGCTCGAGTGGTTCAAAAAGTACGACGTCCTGCTCTGCCCCGTGGCCGCGACTCCCGCCGGTGAGATCGACACCGCCAACCCCTCCGGTGGCGGCGGTGCCGGCTGGAGTTATACCAACCCTTTCAACACCACCGGCTGGCCCGTCACCGTCGTGCGGGTCGGCACCTCCAGCGACGGCCGCAAGCTCCCCATCGGGGTGCAGGTCGTCGCCGCCCCCTGGCGCGAGGACATCACCATCGCGGTCGCCTCCTATCTCGAGTCGAAGGGCGGCGGCTGGCAGCGCCCCCCCATTTGAAGGCTCCTCCGTTTCTTTCCCTCACTCTCGCGTCCACTCCTTCCCATGCATCTGCTCCGCTCGCTTCGCCTGCTCCTCCCGCTCGGCCTCGGTCTCGCCGCCTCCACCCTCTTCTCCGCGCCGACGGCCGAGCAGGAAAAACTCGCGCGCCTCAGCCTCGCCGAGGCCGCCGCCCAGGTCCGTGCCGGCCAGGTCACCCCGACCCAGCTCACCGAGGCCGTCCTCGCCCGCATCGACGTCTATGATCCCAAACTCGACGCCTTCATCACCCTCATGCGCGATCAGGCCCTGGCCCAGGCCAAGGTCCTCGATGCCGAAGCCCGCGCCGGCAAGTTCCGCGGCCCGCTCCACGGCGTCCCCATCGCGCTGAAGGACAACGTCGACACCGCCGGCGTGCGCACCACCGGAGGCTCCGCCGCCTTCGCCGATCGCATCCCGACCGAGGACGCGCCCATCGTCACCCGCATGGTCGCCGCCGGCGCCGTCATCATCGGCAAGACCGATCTCCAGGAGTTCGCCATGGGCGGCGGCGAGTCCTCCTTCTACGGCCCCGCGCGTAATCCGTGGAACCTCGCCCACAACACCGGCGGCTCCTCCTCGGGCTCCGGCGCCGCCGTCTCCGCCTTCCTCAGCTACGGCGCCATCGGCACCGACACCGGCGGCTCCATCCGTATGCCCGCCTCCTTCTCCGGCATCGTCGGGCACAAACCCACCTACGGTCTCGTGCCCATCCGCGGCATCATCCCGCTTCGCGCCACCATGGACCACGCCGGCCCCATGACACGCACCGTCAAGGATGCCGCCCTCATGCTCAACGTCCTCGCCGGCTACGAAAAACTCGACATCACCTCCGCCGAAGCCGCCCCCAAAGTCGACTACGTCGCCGCCCTCGAGCAGCCCGTCAAAGGTCTGCGTCTCGGCCTCCCCGTCGGCTTCTTCGACCACCTCGACCCCGAGGTC
>JBILUB010000375.1:0-3152 GCA_044371245.1 Opitutaceae bacterium | reverse complement strand
TCCGGCGCCGAGCCGCGGGTTCGACGGGAGCGTCTAGCGATCGGAGGCGACCCGGATCTCGCTTTCGACGTCCCAGCCCTCGGCGGCGGCCTCGGCACGTTTTTCGACGCGCTCCTTCATCTCTTTGTTTGGGACCGTGCCGCGAAGGACCAGCTTATCCCGCTCGGCCACCACGCGAACGCTCTGGCGGCCGGAGGAAGAGTCGGACTGCAAGGCGCGCTGCACGGCCGCGACCGGGGCTTCACGTCCGCCCCTCTCGGCCCGTGCCGTGGATTGGTCACGCGAGGTGTCTCCCATCCGCGAGGTAGCGTCGCCGTTTCGTGGCGAAGAATCACGCGAGGTGTCTGACATCCGCGAGGTACCGTCGGTGTTCAGGGCCGAGGGGTTCCGCGAGGCATTTCCCATCCGCGAGGCACTGTCGCTATTTTCGCCGGAGGTGCGGGCGCCAAAGGCCGGCCAGACATAGATCGAGCTCATGGAGTTGTCCATGTTGGACCAGGAGTCGTCCTCGGCGTTACCGGCCCGGCTAAAATCTTGGCGGGTGAGGGTGGTCTCCACGTTGTCTCCGTCCATGCGGGTGAGCTTGTTGAGCGGCACGATGTAGTTCTGGTCGGTCCCCGCGAAGTCATCCTCGGCGTCGAGCAGGATCACCGCGCTGCGCGACTTCATTTGGATGATCACGTCCTCAATCTCGCCAACTTGCTGGTTTTGATTGCGCACCGTCTTGCCTCGCAGATCGGTCACCAAGGCGAGGCGCGAGTCGCGGCCGTCGGACATGCCGGCGGAGTTGCCCGCGGTGGTACCGGAGGATGCGCCGTCGGTGCTGCCGAAGAACTGGTTCAATTGCCGGCGATGGTTTTGCTGGCCGAGGCTCGTCAATTGTTCCCGGCTGAAAACCGGGGCTTCGCGCCAACGCGCTTCGTTGATGTTGACCGTGACCTTTTCGTCGTCCGCTTGGGCGGCGGCCACAGGTACGGCGCGCAGATCGGCGCCGATGCCGAGCAGGCCTCCGGACGAGACGATGATGTGCTGGATCTTACCGCTCGATGGGTCGACGGTGAAATCATGAACATTGCCAAGTTGTTTGCCATCCTGGCTATGGACGTCACGGCCGATGAGATCGCCGGCCTCCTGCCCGCGGGGATCCTGGCCGGCGGGGCGAAGCTGGTTCTGGCTGGTGCTTCCGGTGGTGGTCTGCGAGGTGCTGGAATGGCCCGGGCTGGGGGAGTGGGGAGCGTCGGGATTGTTGTGGCGCGGATTGTTGTTGGTTTGCGCGAGGACGGCAGGGGCCAATCCGAGAGCAAGCGCAACGATGGCGGCGGATCGAACGGGGGTGTTTTGATGTTTCATGGTTTGATTTGGTTGTCGGTCCCGGCGGTGCCGGTGGGCTCCGGCCGAGGCTGATCTGCAGGGTTTTGGTGTTGGCTATTTCCCGGCTCACCGGTGAGTGGCGATCGGGGGATCAGGATAGGCCCGAAGAGGCCGCGTCGAAATGGGGCCTTAGCCGGCGGCGCGGCCGACTCCAAGGTCGCGGGGAGCATGGAGGCGCAGCCCGTGGGAAGGGGCGACTTCGCGGGGGGATTCCCGCGCGCCCCGTGGCAGAGTGTCCGGGGTGGAAACGGGGGGGGCGCGCAGAAGGTCGGGCGCGCGAGCGGCCCGGGCTAGCGGATGCGGCCCCAGCGAGCGAGCTTGTCGCGGGCGCGCCGGGCTTTATGTCAGGCGGCATGTCTTTTCCCCCTTCGGTCCAGCGGGTGTTTTTTGGTGGTTACGGCGAAGCGATCCATGTCGCGGAACTGGATCTGGCGAGTGGAGCGCTACGGCGGGCGCGGGTGGCCGCTGCTCAGCGCAGTCCGGCTTTCCTGGCCCGCGGACCCGGCGGGCGGCATCTCTATGCGGTGCAGGAGGGCAACAGCAGCGCCTTGCACGCGTATCTGGTCGAAGACGACGGGTTGCTGCGCCCGCTCGCCTCGGTGCCGAGCGAGGGTGCCTGGACTTGCCACCTGGCTGCGGCCCCCGGTGGCGGCTTGTTGGTGGCGACCAACTATGTCGGCGGCAGCGCCATCGTGTACCGGCTGCGCGCGGACGGGACGCCCGGAGAGCGCGTCGGGCTTTTTTCGCCGGGCCATGCCTCGGGCGCCAATCCGGCGCGGCAAGAGGCGGGGCATGCGCATGGTGTGCTTTGGGAGGCGGACGCTTCGCGCTGTCTGGTCACCGATCTGGGCGCCGATCGCGTGTATTCATACCAGCATGACAAAGCGGGCGGCACCTTGAGTCCCGCGGCTCAGCCCTGGGTGGACCTGCCGGCGGGAACGGGGCCGCGGCAGGCGAAGTTTTCCACGGACGGTGCCCAGCTCTACGTGATCGGGGAGTTGGCCAACACGGTTTCGCGCCTGGTACGTGAACCGGGCGGCGGCGCCTGGCGCTTGGCGGACACGGTGAGCCTGTTGGCCGACGGTGAGGGACGAGCGGCCCAGGCCGCGGATCTGGCGGTGGCGGCCGATGGCCGCTTCGTTTACGCCAGTGTACGGGGGATCAACGAGGTGGTGATCTTCGCCCGCGAGCCGAGCCAGGGCGCGCTGCGTCGACTGGGAGCGCTTCCGGTGCCGGCCAATCCGAGGCACCTGGCGCTGAGTCCGGATGGGCGCTGGCTGCTCGTGGCGGCGGTGGACGCCGACCGGGTGGCGGTCTACGCGGTGGATGCCGCGAACGGGTCCCTGGCTCCGACCGCCCAGGGTCTGGATCTGCCCAAACCTTCGTGCGTGTGTTTTTGATCCAGCGGCCCCGCGGACGATTGACCTGAGCCGGGATCGAAACGGATCCCGGCCCGGGGTGTTTAGGCGAGGGTGGCGCGGAGGGCGGCGAGCACGCGATCGACCGGTTCGGGGCGGGCGTTATGCCCCATCAGGCCGATGCGCCAGATCTTGCCGGCGAGCGGTCCGAGGCCGGCGCCGATCTCGATCTGGTGCTCGCGTAGGAGGCGAGCCCGCACCGCAGCCTCGTCGACGCCGGCGGGTACCTTGACGGCGTTGAGCATGGGGAGGCGGGCCGAGGGCGTGACGAGCATTTCCAATCCGAGGGAACCAAGGCCGGCCACGAGGCGTTCGTGCGCGGCGCGGTGGCGGGTGAAGACCGCGGTTTCGCCTTCGTCGAGC
>JBILUB010000374.1:0-3156 GCA_044371245.1 Opitutaceae bacterium | reverse complement strand
CGGTGGCGGGGGGGGAGCGGCCGGGCTAGTCGCGTTTTTTGCCGAGGAGTTTTTCGAGGTCGAAGCGGGCGAGGGCGAAGAAGACGACGAGGGTGGTGAGGGCGATGAAGACGGTGGAGAGGGCGGAGCCGAGGGGCCAATTTTGGGCGTAGGTGAACTCGGACTCGATGTCGGCGGCGACGGTGACGACTTTTTGGCCGCCGAGGATTTTGGCCTCGGCGATGGCGCCGGCGGAGAGGACGAAGACGAGGAGCGAGCCGATGAGCACGCCGGGCATGGAGAGGGGCAGGTCGACGCGGCGAAAGACCTGCCAGCGGCTGGCGCCGAGGTCGAAGGCGGCTTCGCGGACTTGGTCGGGGACCATCTTTATGCCCAGGGCGAGGGGGAAGAGCATGAAGGGCAGGTAGACGTAGACCAGGCCGAGGACGATGACGGGGACGTTGTAGAGGAGGGAGTCGATCTCGAGGCCGAAGAGGCTGGCGAGGGTGCCGCCCACGACGCCGTTTTTCATGAAGCCGATGACCCAGCCGAAGAGGCGGATGTTCTCCGAGACGAAGAGGGAGGTGGCGATGGCGTAGGTAATGAAGGTGGCGCCGCCGCGGAAGATTTTGGCGAGGGCGAAGGCGAGCGGGTAGCAGACGAGGAGGAGGCAGGCGACGGTGAGGGCGGCGAGGCCGAGGGACCAGAGGATGGATTTGAAGTAGGTCTGCTGAAAGATGGTGGCGTAGTTCGCGAGGGTGGGCGCCTGCAGGAGCTCGAAGGTTTTCGGCGGCATGAAGCCGAACCAGATGACGCAGAGCAGCGGGGCCACGAAGCCGAAGAGCATGAGGGCGCCGAAGGGGAGGGCGGCGAGCATGCCGAAGCGGGAGGAGCCGCCGGCGTCAGGGGCGGGGGAGCTGGGCGGCGGGGCGTCGCTCATGCTTCGAGCAGCTGGCTGTCGGCGAGCTCCCAGCCGAGCTCGGCGTGGGTGGCGTGGGTGCGCTCTTCGCGGAGGCGCTCCACGGTGAGGGTGTGGCCGGGGGCGACCTCGACGTGGTACTGGATGCGGGAGCCGAGGGTGAACTCGTTGAGGATGCGGACGGGGAGCTGGTTGCCGGCGGTCTCGCCGGGGCGGAGGAAGCGGAGTGATTCGGGACGGATGAGGAGCTTTCGCGTGCTGCCTTTCTCCAGCGGGCCGGGGAGCTGGAGGGTCTGGGTGCGGCGGCCGAGATCCCAGGCTCCGAGGGGGCCGCCGAGGCCGGTGAGGGGGAGCAGGTTGACCTCGCCCATGAACTCGGCGACGAAGGCGTTTCGGGGGGAGGCGTAGATCTCGTCGGGCCGGCCGATCTGCTCGATGGCGCCGGAGCGGAGGATGGCGACGCGGTCGCTCATGACCATGGCCTCCTCGAGCGAGTGGGTGACGTAGCAGAAGGTCTTGCCGGTGCTGCGCTGGATGTCCTTGAGCTCTTTTTGAAGGAGCTTACGGAGGCGGGCGTCGAGGGCGGAGAGGGGCTCGTCGAAGAAGAGGATCTCGGGGTCGTAGGCGAGGGCGCGGGCGAGGGCGACGCGCTGGCGCTCGCCGCCGGAGCATTGCTGGACGTTTTTGTCGTAGTAGCGGTGGGGGTCGAGGTGGAGGAGTTTGAGCAGTTCCCAGGCGCGGGTGCGGCGCTCGCTGGGGCGGACGCCGCGGATCTCGAGGGGAAACTCGACGTTTCTTCCGACGCTGAGGTGGGGGAAGAGCGCGAGGGATTGAAAAACCATGCAGGTGGGCCGCTGGTTCGGGGGGAGATCGTTGATGACGCGGCCGCGCAGCCGGATCTCGCCCTCGCTGGGGCGCTCCATGCCGACGAGCATGCGCAGGAGGGTGGTCTTGCCGCTGCCGCTGGGGCCGACGAGGGTGAAGAACTCGCCTTCCTGAATTTGGAAATCGAGGTGATCGACGGCGGTGAAGGTGCCGAAGCGCTTGGTGACGGCGGCGACTTCGAGGATGGCTGCGGGGGCGCGGGCCGCGGGCGGCGAGGCTGCGAGTGAGGCGGTGGGCGATTCCATGATCGTGGGGCCGGGGCCCGGGGCTGGGGCGCGCGACTCGCCGCCGGTGCGGGGGCGGGGCGCGCGGGGGGCCGGGCCGTGGGGAGGCGGGGGGCGCCCCCGCGGGGCGCGGGCGGGGCGGGGTGGAGGCCGGCTCAGGCCTCGCGGGTGCGTTTGGCCTCGTTGTAGATGGAGGTGAGCAGGTCGTTGTCCGGGATGGTCTCGTAGTCGGCGCTGCGGCTCATGTCTTCCTCGAGGGTCTCCCATTGGAAGCAGTTGAGCTCTTCTTTGGAGAATTTGGAGAAGACCTCGGGCTGGGACATCTGGGTGACGGGGTTGTGGGAGGCGTCGGCCATGGCGACGGTGTGGCAGATGTCGGGGCGTTGGACGTACTCGAGGAAGTCTTCGGCGAGGGGGCTGACGTCGGGGTTGTTGACGACGGAGGTGACCTCGAACCACTGGAGGGAGCCTTTGCCGCCGGCGAGGGGGCCTTTGCGCGGGGAGATGTGGTAGACCTCGTTAAAGCCTTCCTTGCGGGCGACGGAGCAGGTGTAGGTGCCGCCGCTGAAGATGGCGTCGATCTCGCCGTTGATGAGGGCTTGGTTGAGCTGGGCGGGGTCGCCGCTGATCATCTTGGCGTTGGCGAAGAGGGTGCGGGCGGTGCGGCCGAAGGTCTCGACCTCTTCGGGGGTGTGGACTTTGTAGGGGGTGAAGCCGGAGGCGACGCACATGTGGAGCACGTTCCAGTTGTCCCAGGCGAGCAGGCCGTAGCGGCCTTTCATCGCGGGATCGAGGAAGAGGGGGAGGCCTTCGTCTTCGGCGGTGTTGATCGAGATTTTTTTGGTGTTGATGACGAAGTTCATCGGGCCGAAGCGCTGCATCATGCCGATGAGCTGGCCGTCGGGGGAGAGGGAGAAGGGGTTGATGCCCATCTCCTTGTTGTAGAACATGGGCATCATCTTCTCGATGTAGGGGAGAAAGCGTTCCTTGTTGAGGGGCTTGATCAGGCCCTCGCCCCACATCTGCTGGCGGGCCCAGCATTGGTTCAGGTTGATGAGGTCCCAGATTTTGATCTCACCGGCGCGGAGCTTGTTGATCATGCTCGGGTCGTCGGTGCCGGACTCGGCTTTGAGCGAGAGGCCCTTGTGG
>JBILUB010000417.1:0-2818 GCA_044371245.1 Opitutaceae bacterium | reverse complement strand
GGCGTCGACGTGGGTTTGGAACTCGGTCCACATCTCGGCGCCGTCTTCGGGCGGGAGCTCGACGAGGGCGTCGACGAGGCCGGGCTCGGCGGCGAGTTGCTCTTCGGTGAGCGGGGTGGCTTTGGAGAGTTTCGGGGAGAAGCGGCCTTGGAAGGAGTCGGAGCGGCCCTCGACGCGAAGGACGGCGCCTTCGCCGGCGGTCTTGACGGGATCGAAGAGGGGGCTGTCGGCGAAGAGGGTGCAGGAGAAGGAGCCGCCGCGGTCGCCGAGTTCGAGCGAGAGGAAGGGGTTGCCGTTGGAGGCGGTCTTAAGCTGGAGCTTTTTGACGACGAGCACGGCGGCGAAGGGGGCGCCGGCGTGGAGCTCGGGGGACTTTAGTTCGCGAACGGTGAGGAGGGGCGGGGCTTCGGCCATGGAGGGGGGAAGGCTGCGGGGGAGTGGGCGGGTGTGAAGGTCGGGGCGGGGGACGCTCAGGCGCGGAGGCGGACTTGGACGTGGGTGCCGTTGGGCGTCTGGGTTTTCTTCAATTCGAAAAGGTCGATCGCGGCGAAGAGGTCGCCGAGTTTGGGGAAGCCGTGGTTTCGTGAATCGAAGGAGCCTTGGTTGGAGATGTGGGAGCCGACGCCGCCGAGGGCGGCCCAGCCGTCGGAGTCGGCCTGGGCCTCGACGGCGCTGCGGAGCATGGTGACGAGTTTTTTGTCGGCCTTTAGCCGGTCGCCTGCGGGGCGGGCGCGGGGGGACTGGGGGGAAATGCGCGCTTCTTCGAGGTAGAGAAAGCGGGTGCAGCTGGCGACGAAGGGGGCGGCGGCGTTTTTGCCGCCAAAGCCGATCACTTGTTTGCCGTCGGCGCGGAGGCGGAGCACGAGGGGGGTGAAGTCGCAGTCGGAGGAGACGAGGCAGAAGGTGCCGACGGCCTTGGTGTAGAGGATGTCCATCGCCTCGATGAGGAGGGCCATGTCAGAGGCGTTTTTGCCTTTGACGAGGTCGAAGTGCTGGACGGGCTGGATGGCGTAGTCGTGGAGGATTTTTTGCCAGCCGGAGAGCTCGGGTTTCTGCCAGTTGCCGTAGGCGCGGCGGATGTTGACCACGCCGTAGCTGGCGAGCTCGGCGATGATGAAGTCGATGCGGGAGGCGGGCGCGTTGTCCGCGTCGATGAGCAGGGCGATGCTGCCGGTGGAGGACGCGGGATCGGGCATGGGCGGAGGCTAGGTATCGATCCGGATCGGGAGCAAGCGTCGCGGGCTGGCGACCCAGGCGATCTCGCCGGGGGCGAGGCGGTCGTTCCAGGCGGCGCCGGCGGCCCAGGGGCTGAGGGCGGCGTGGATGATGCGGGTGGGGGACTGGATGAGGGCGGGGATTTTCAGGCGGGTGCCGGCGCCGTCGCGGAGGAGGTAGGCGGGGTGATGGTGGCCGATGATCTCGAGGGCGCCGGGCGGGGCGGAGTGTCGGAGGGTGTCCGGGAGGGGGCGGTCGCCGTGATGGAGGATGTGGCGGTCGCGGAGAAGGGGCGCGGGGTCGGCGAGGGGCCAGCGGGCGTCGTGGTTGCCGGCGAGGACGTGAACGGGGCAGGGGGCCGAGGCGATGAAGGCTTCGGCGCGGGAGCGCGAGCGGGGGGCGGAGCGGGCGGTGTGGAGGGAGTCTCCGAGCCAGACGAGCTCGGTGGGGCGGTGGTCGGCGATGAGGGCGCGGAGGGTGTCCTCGAGGGTGTCGTCGCCCCAGGCGGGGAGGAGGTGGCCGGCGGCGTGGTGGCTCTCGGCGTAGCCCCAGTGGAGGTCGGCGACGACGAGGGTGCGCGTGGCCTCGAGGAGGAGCGCGAGCCGGGTGTCGAAAACGAGACCGGGGGCGATGGTGTGCGTGACCACGAGGCTAGGCGGGGTGGGCCGCGGGCGCCGGGGCAAGGGCCGAAGGGCCCGGTGGCTCGGCGCCGTCCTCCTCGGCGGGGAGCTGGCCGTACATCTCGTGGTAGAGCCGCTCGATCGTGGTCTCGGGGTCCTCGAGTGTCATGGTTTCTTTGATACGGCTGACAAACATGCCGAAGGCGAAGGGGCTGACGCGCTCCACGGGCACATACTCGAGGGGAAGGGTGGCGGCGTGGTCGAGAAAGGCGAGGGCGGCGGGGAGGTCGAGGAAGCGGGTGGTGGCCTCGGCGTAGGCTTCGGCGAGGAGGAGGTGATCGGGTTCGTGGCGGCGCAGCACGTCGAAGATGAGCTCGGTGCTCCACTGGAGGGCGCGGGGGCCGCGCTCGGCGCCGCGGACGCGGCGGGGAACCATGAGTCCGGTCTGGGCGACGCCGCGGAATTGCCATTTGACGAGTTCGCTGTCGGCGAGGGCGGAGCGGAGGTCGTCCTCGGCGCCGGGGCGGGCGAGGAGGGGGCGGATGGCGGCGGCGGAGGGGAGTTGTTGAAAAGGGCGAAGGGTGAGGAGGAAGCCGTAGTCGTCGAGGGTGACCAGGGCGTTGCCGCCGAGGCTGCGCTGGATGCGGCGGGCGAGGATGCGGGAGAGTGCGTCGTTGGCCGAGCGGCCGATGAGGCTGTGGAAAAAATGGTGGTGGAGTCCGGTGGAGGGCTCGTCGTAGCGCTCGACGAGGAGCGCGGCGGAGGTGGGTATGCGAGAGAGCCGGGCTTGGAGGCGGAAGTGGCGGAGGAGCGCGGCGGCGTTGGCGGGGGAGAGTTCGTAGGTGCGGCGGAGGTACTCGAGGGCGTCGGCGTCGGGGTTCGGGAGCAGGGCGGCGAGGGCGCTGCGGAGTCGGACGACCTCGGCGGCGAGTCCGCTCTGGAGCGGCATCTTGTTCGCGTGCCAGCGGGGCACGGTGGGCAGG
>JBILUB010000371.1:0-3164 GCA_044371245.1 Opitutaceae bacterium | reverse complement strand
AGCCCGTGCCCATTCTGGCGCCCCACCGCCTCGCTCACGAAGCCTGGTCGCGGCTTTTTTCTTTCGGGCCGCACCCGCCCTTGCTCACTCTCGCCCTCCCCATTCTCCGGGATCTCCGCCCATCATGCGCTTCTACAAATACCACGCCCTCGGCAACGACTACATCGTCATGAACCCAGCGGATTTCCCCGGCTGGACCGCGCCCAGCACCGAGCAGATTCGCGTGATCTGCCATCGCAATTTCGGGGTCGGCTCCGACGGCATCCTCTGGGGCCCCCTTCCCACCGATAAAGCCCGCTTCGGTCTTCGCATTTTCAACCCCGACGGTTCCGAAGCGGAAAAGTCCGGCAACGGGCTGCGCATTTTTTCCCGCTACCTTTGGGACGCGGGCCTCGCCACCGGCCCCGTGTTCACCATCGAGACCCCCGGCGGCGTCGTCGAGTCGGAGATCAAGGAGAACGGCGCCTTGATCACCGTGGAGATGGGCCGGGTCAGCTTCACCAGCACCAAAATCCCGCACGTCGGACCGGAGCGCGAAGTGATCAACGAGAAGCTCACCGTTTTGGACCGCGAGTTCACCTACTGCTCAGCCACCATCGGCAACCCTCACTGCGTGCTCCCGCTCGCCGACCCCGGCGAACTCTCGCCCGATCTGGCCCACCGCTACGGACCCCACCTCGAAACCCACCCCAACTTCCCCCGAAAAACCAACGTCCAGTTTCTCCGCGTGCTGGATCGAGCAAACATCCGCATCGAGATTTGGGAGCGCGGCGCCGGCTACACCCTCGCCTCTGGCAGCAGCTCCAGCGCGGCGGCGGCGGTCGCACACCGGCTGGGCTTGGTCGGCAACGAGGTCACCGTTCACATGCCCGGCGGCCAGATCGGGATCAAGATCGCCCCCGATTTCGCGATCCGGATGACCGGCACCGTAAACCGGGTCGCCGAAGGCGTGATGCACCCTGAGCTTTTTAAAGTGAGAGTTTAACCCACGGCACCCCGCCGGAACACGGCGGCGACCACTCAGGCGCCAACAAAAAAGGGGCCCCGCAACGGGGCCCCTCCTCGTATCCGGAGTTTGGGTACGAATCACCGACTCAGTACTTGACCGAGCACCCGTAGGGCTGAGTCGTCGGCGTGGCCACGGGCTGACCGGCCTTGAGCGCGGCGAGCGCGCTCTTAACAAAATTCTCCGCACCCTCGATATCCTTTGGGTTGGTGGACCGCTTGTCATCAATGGCGCCGTTATAGACCAGCACGCCCTCGGCATTGATCACGTACATGTGAGGAGTGGTCTTGGCGTCATAGGCCCGACCCACCTTGCCATCCGGATCCCGCAAGTAGGCGGTGGCGGCGGCCTGATTCTTCTCCATCCAAGCCTTCGCCGCGGCCGCGTCGAAATCACCCTGCTTGCCCGCGGCGGCGGAGTTGATCAACAGCCACACCACGCCATCCGCGACCGCCGCCTTCTGCGTGGCGGGCAGATTGCCGCTCTTCTCGTAATGCTTCACGACGAAGGGACATTCCGGATTCACCCACTCCAGCACCACGGTCTTGCCCTTGAAATCAGACAAGCTGTGCGAAGTGCCATCCAGATCGGTCAAGGTAAAGGCAGGAGCGGGTTGACCGACGCTAGCTGCGCCCAGCAAAGCCGAGGCGAAAAGTCCGGTGGCGGCGAAAAGCCCGCGGACGAAGGAAGGAATCAGGTTAAGCTTCATGGTATCGAGGTTCGGGATTGAGTGCCCCATCGGCCCCCCCGGCCCGAAGCCGGAGAACGCACGAAGGATTTCATCAGACAAACGAGCAGCCCTCCTTTGGCGAGCGACTTGGATCGTTTTTCTCCACGACACCCGCCCGAACGACGCCCTTGCCGTCAACGAGCGGGACGCCCCGGCAGCAGATCCATCTGCGGCTCACGCAGCAGATCGTAGTTTTTGAGGATGCGCAAAACCTCAAGCGTATCGCTCTTTCGATAGCTTCGGTTCACCTCCACCTTGTCGATCAAGTCCGTGAGGATAGCGCGGAATGAGATGATCCCATCCACCCCTCGGGCTTTGAGCAACTCGACGCTCTGCGTCCGAAATGGCTCTTGAGTGGGGAGCGCGGGCAAGACCAGCACCTTGGACAACTCCTCCCGCGCCCCGCCCGGCTCAGTCTCCTCCGCCGGGAAAAAACGGGTCGCGCGTCGCTCCACCTCGTCCTCGAGAAACCGGAAGATTTCGGGTGAACTCTTCAACATACCCGGCGTGAAAACATCCGTGTGCCACGGCTTCACCGAGACGATAGCCCGGTGCAGGTGGGGGAGCTCGGTGGCGAACAAGAAAAACTCCGGCCTACGATTTTCCCGCGACCACGCGGGGTTATAGACCACGAGATCGATCTCCTCGTCGCTCGTTTTCCGTCGCGCCTGCACCGCATGCTTTCGCACCTGGCGGACGAAAAAACCGTTCTGTTCGAAAAACTCCCGGACAATACCTTCGTCGATGGCGGCCACGATCGATGAGCAAAGTGCCTTTGGGCCGCTCCGCCAAACGCCAAATCTCCCCCGAGACCCGGCCGGAACTCACCGGAGCAGACCTGCCGGTGGCTCCTACTCCGCACCTACCTCACGAAAAGCGGCCGCAGGCAGCGCCGCATCGATACCGCCCTGCGTTACCGCCTCGCCGATCGCTTTCAGCAGGACAAAGCGCAGACCACCCGCCCGCACCTTTTTGTCGCGCCCCATCGCCTCGACCAAGGCGTCCAAACGGAGAGGCGTCCGCAGTCGCGTGGGCAACGCATGGGCCGCGACCACCGCCTCGACCCGGCTGACCTCATCAGCCCCGATCAAGCCCATTTTCTCCGACAAACGGGCGGCGGCGCAAAGCCCCACCGCGACCGCCTCCCCATGCAAGTAGCTTCCGTAAGCGGTCACTTGCTCGATCGCGTGCCCAAAAGTATGCCCCAGATTCAGCAAGGCTCGCCCGCCCTCGGCCGCGGTCTCTCGTTCATCGGCTTCCACGATGTGCGCCTTGATCGAGCAACACAGGCGCACCACCTCGGCGAGATCAACGCTCTGCGGAGACAGAGGCTCCGCCTCGAGACGGGCAAGCAGACGGCTGTCGCCCAGCAAACCATACTTGATGACCTCGGCCATGCCCGCGGCAAACTCGCGGGGCGGAAGGGTC
>JBILUB010000370.1:0-3166 GCA_044371245.1 Opitutaceae bacterium | reverse complement strand
GATGCGCGCGACGCGCGAAAGCTCTTCCTCTTGAAAGACGGTCACACTGATGCGGTCGGTATTCGTCAGGACGTAGGCGTCGGAGGTGGTGGTACCGGAGGCGGGCTTCGGAGCGGATACCTCCGCCGCATGGCCACTTGACACGATCAGACACAGAAGCGTCGCGCAGAAAAACAGGGGGCGGAGCAGGGGCAAAAGCATGTCGCGGAGGCGAAGGGGCGCCGAAAAACAGGGGGAGGTCGGCGGCGTCACCAGCGAGTCGACAAGGTGAGGCCGAGGGTGTGCCGCGTAAACTCAAAGGAGCGGAGGCTAGACCAGTTCCGGTACGATTCGTAGTCGGCCGAGAGCGTGAGATGAGTGCTCAACAGGTAGCTCGCACCCAACCCGGCGCGCAGGTGCCGGTCCTCGCGGTCGCGGCCGTTGAAACCGTCGACCGGCCGACTGGCATCGCGGCCGAAGCCGTTGAGATACTCGCTCTGGCCGGCGCCGATGCGGGCATGGGAGGAGAGCTTGGGGTTGTGGGCGTAGCGGCCCTCGAGATCGACGGTGGTGGTGCGGGTCTCAAAGTTGCTGGCCGTGGTCCCGAAATCCTCGGCCGCGCTCAGGGTCAGGGTCGCCCGCCGGTTGATCGGCCAGGTGCTGGCCACGGAGACGTAGAGGCCGTCGTTTGTGTTATCGGGCACGGAGCCGGGGTAGCGCAGGGTCCGACGGGTATAGCCGACGCGCGCGCTGCCGTTGAGTTTACTGACGATGCGTCCGGAAACTCCGAGGTACAGACTGTGGTCGACGCTGCGGGATGAGAAGGCGGCGTCGCCTGCCCGGTAGCGATAGCCCGCGAGCAGATCCCGGTCGGAGCGCCAGCGATAAAAGAGGTCGGTGCCGAGCGTGTAGGTGTCGAGATCGGAAAAGGTGCCGGTATCGTCGACGTAGTCGGTCCCCGCCCATCCGAGCGTGCCGACCAGTGAGTAGCGTTCGATCACGGGATAACGGAGCGTGAGATCGACACCGTACTCGCGCGACTCGGTGCGAAGGCCGACCGTGGGATCGGCGCGGGAATCACGCCGCGCCTGGAAGCGAAGGTCTCCTGTGGTACGACCGGAGCTTTTGGAGAAAGTGAGGGAGGCCGATGGACGGGAGAAGTCTTCGTCGGGGTTGTCCGAAAAAGTGTTGAGGTCCCAGGCGAGCGTCGCGTCGACCCCGATCATGCCCGCTTGGCGGGTGTACTCCAGGCCGACTCCACTGGTGAGAATCAGGTCGGCCTCGGCGTCGGCGCGGGTGTAGATGTTGGAGTCGTAGCCGGCGGCGATGTAGGCCGTGACGTACACCTGATCCCGCCCGTCATTGAAGCGTAACAGGGCCTGGGCGGGCGGACTGGCAAACAGGGCGAGCAGAAGGGCTACAGCCTCACGGCGAGCGGCGAATGGAGACATTCGAAAAAAAGGGGAACAGACAGGGTGAAGGGAAACTGACCCTCGGGGCGTGACGCGTGGGCAGACCTCGCGCTCAGGGCCGGGCGACGCTGGCGGCGGGCCCGACCTCGGTCGGATCCACGGGATCGACCGGCACGGCAAACAGGGTCGGGCCAGCGGGGCCGGCCTCTTCTCCCGTGGTATCGAAAAAGACTTTTCGACGCGCCTGACAGGCGCCGTTCGCGATGTCCTCGAGTGGTTCCGCTCCCTCGCTGGGGAGGGTGCCGATGATGATTTCCGCCGGCTGGGTGGGGCCACGCGAGCGAAGCCGCGCTTGTTGACCGGCCAGCAGTGACTCGCTTTCGGCCATCTTGTCGCCTCGCAGGGTGGCGGAGCCGGCAAAGAGGGAAACGATCGTGGCCTCGTCCGACACCGAGATCACGGCGCGGAGCGTGTTTTGCCCCAGCAGGCTCACGCTCCCGTGCGGTGTGTCGTACTCCATCGAGCTCCCGGGGGCGGATTGGCCCCCGCAGATTCCGAGAGTACCCCCGGTCAGCAGTGCGCGCGTGCGGGTGCGGGAGGGCTCGGAGTCGAGGTTTTCCCGATTGGGCGGGAAGGGATCTTGAAGGAAACGATTGATCCGTAGTTGGGTCGCGGGCGCAAAGTTCAGCCCGACGCCGTTGGAGAGCACGATCGCGTAGGAGGAATCAGCCTTGCTCTCGAGGTAGGCTCCCTCGGCGTCGAAGACCGCGCTCTCGGTTAGTTCTAGAATACGCTCCCCGATCCGGACCTGCGCGGAGCCCGTGAGCTCGGCGACATAAAACTTTCCCGCGGCGCCTTTCGAAGCGGCTTCAGACTGGGCAAAGACAAGGCCGGCGCCGAGGGCCAAGCCGGCGCAGACCAAGGAAAAGAGACGAGAAAGCATCTTTGTAAATAAATCGTTCACGCCACATCAGACGAGTGCGGATGGCGGAGCGAGCAAAGATACCGGAGGTCATTGAAATCGGATGACGCAGGCGGAGGAGCGGCTCGGTGAGCGGGTGGGCGAGAGGACGGGGAGTTTCGGAGCAGGTCCACCGTCCCGGTCCGGTGTTCAGGCCACGACGAGGTTCAGGATTTTGCCGGGGACGTAGATCACGCGTTTCATCGACTTGCCGGAAAGGTGGGGGACGAGATCGGGGTGGGCCTGGGCGGCGGCGAGCGCCTCCGCCTCGGTGCTGCCGACGGGCAGCAGGAGCTCGGCCCGGCGTTTGCCATTCACCTGGACGACGACGGTCTGCTCGGTGGCGACCAGCCGGGCGGGATCATAGACCGGCCAGGGGGCGACGGCGGCGGAGGGCGCGAGCGCGCGTCCTCCGCAGCGTTCCCAGAGCTCTTCGGCGAGGTGGGGCGCGAAAGGAGCGAGGAGTTGCAGGAAGGCGAGGACGTCCGCGCGAGCGATGCGCTCGGCTTTCTGCCAGGCGTTGACGAAGATCATCATGGCCGAGATGGCGGTGTTGTAGCGCAGGCCCTCGATGTCCTCGCCGACTTTCTTGATGGTCTCGTGCAGGAGCTTGGAGAGCTCGGCGGAGGTGGCGGCCGCCTCGTCGGCGATCTTCGGGTGGAGTGCGCCGGTGTCGCGCGCGACGCACTCGCGCCACACCTTTTGCAGGAAACGGTGAACCCCTTCGATGCCGTTGGGGTTCCAGGGCTTCATGGCCTCGAGGGGGCCGAGGAACATGAGGTAGAGCCGCAGTGTATCCGTGCCATGACTACGG
>JBILUB010000369.1:0-3168 GCA_044371245.1 Opitutaceae bacterium | reverse complement strand
GGCGGTCCGGCCCGTTTACGCTGCGAAGGAGGAATTCGCTGCGCGGGGCCTCGGGCGCCAGGCGCGGCCGTGGGCTCAGTCTCCCGCGGCGGTGTAGTATTTCTTGAAGGCGGAGGAGCCCTTGATCCGGCCGTCGGAGTAGTGGTGGGCTAGACGTTTGCCGACCGGCATGACATTTAGCACCACGCCGGCGAGACGGATGCCGCCGTGTTTGAGGCGCTCGAGGATCTGCCGCACCTGCTGGCGGTCGTTGGCCGCGTGCTTACACACGTAGACCAACTGATCGGCGGCGACGGCAAAGCTCTCGGCGTCGGGAAAGAGGCCGGCGGGCGGGGTGTCGACCACGATCAGATCGTATTTGGCCTGGTTGTATTTGATCAGGTGGAGGAAGCGGTCGTTTTCGAGCAGCGGGCCGATGTTTCGGGTGTGGCCACCGGCGCGGAGCAGATCGCAGCGGGGGGCGAGGTTGGTGATATCGGCGGAGAGTTCTTCGGCCGTGGGCTGCGCGTTTTCGCCCTGCATGCGGCTGAGGATGCCGGGGGTGACCTCCAGGCCGAAAAGTTTATGCTGACTGGGCCGGCGGAAGTCGGCGTCGATGATCAAGGTGCGCCACCCGGTGGCCGCGAAGGTGTGCGCGAGGTTGGAGACGACGAAGCTTTTGCCCTCTCCCGGGCTGGTGCTGGTGATGATGAGGGACGAGCCCATCTTCAACTTGGCGCTGAGCACGAGCTGGTTTTGCAGGGAGCGGAAGTACTCGACGGTTTCGGAGTCCGACTCGTCGCGGACGATCGCTCCCCGCTCGTTGTCGGTCTTGCGGCGGGTTCTCGGGATTTCGCCGAGGAAGGAAGCGCCGAGGTAGTTTTCGATGTCGTTCCAGGTCTTGATCCGACGATCGAGGAGATCGGCGGTGAGGGGGTAGGCGACAAAAACGATGCCGGCCAGGACCGCGGCGAGGAGGACGATCCGGGTGCGGTTGGGCGAGCTGGGTTTGGTGGGGAGGATGGCTTCGTCGAAGACTTTTACGTTACTGCTGTCGAGCTGGCTGCTGATGGCGGTCTCGTCCTGGCGGGCCAGGAGCTGTTTGTAGGTGAGATTCGCCACTTCCGCATCGCGTTGGAGGGAGCGAAACTCGAGCAGCTTGCCACTCAGCGCGAGGGCTTCGCGCTCGGCGGCGTGGAGCTCGCCTTGGAGCTTTTTCTCGTGTTCTTGGAGGCGGTCGCGCTGCTGGCGCAGCTCGCTGAGTCCGGACTCGATCCTGCGCTCGATCGCGGCCGACTGGGCATCGATGCCGCTTTTGTTTTCGACCATCGCGGGGTGGTTTACGCCGTAACGATCGGAGAGTACGGCCCGGCGGGAGAGCAGCTCCTCCATCTCGGTTTGGAGCTCGGCGAGTCCGGGGAGCTCGTTCGAGAGCGCGGCGACCTTCTGGTCCGGGGTCTCGAGGCCCTGCAGTTGGTTTAGACGGGTCTCGAAGGCGAGGCGTTCGAGCCTGGCACGGGTGAGTTCAGCGGAGAGAGCCTGGACCCGGGATTCGGCAAAGTTGCCGTCCTGCTCGACGCTGACCAAGTTGTTTTGTTCGCGAAAATCCTGGAGTTTTTTCTCCGCCGCGGACACGCGCTCGCGCAAGATGTCGACCTGGCCGTCGATGAAAGTGACGGCGGCACTGTTCCGCTCGCCGTAGCGGCGGGAGAGAAATCCGATGTAATCTTGGGCGACCCGATTGGCCAAATCCCGCGCGCTGGCGGGATCCCGGTGAACGAGCTCGATGCTGATGACCATGGAGCGGCCGACGCGCTGCGGCTGGACGGAATCCTTGAGGTAATCGAGGAGCCACTCGGCGTCGCTTTGCTCGGGCGTTTTTGCGCCCGGTCCGGATTTGCGGGTGCTGAGGTACGGCGATCGGAGTTGCCCAATCTCTTCCGCGGAGAGGGAGCCCACGAGCCGTTCGAGAAAGGCGACGCTGCGCAGTTGCTCGATTTGAGTGAGGATCTCGGACTCGGCGTCCAAGCTGTCGACGGTTTGGTCGACGACGTTTTGCGAGTGAAGCACGCGATCGCCGCTGCGTTCGAGCAGAAGGGCGGAGCGGGCGGTGTACTCGGGGACGCTGCGCAGCAGCGCAAAGGCGAGTAAGCCGCTGAGAAGCAGGGAGAGCGCGAAGGCGCTGGGCCAGCGCTCGCGGATGGTGAGGAAGACATGCTCCAGATCGATGAGATCTCCGGAGGTGCGGAGATCTTGCCGGGCTTGCGATGCCTTGGGTGGGTTTTTTTCGGTCATCAGCGGTGGCGATACTAGAAGATGCTCTCGTCGACGTTGATCGTGTCACCCGGATAAATGGGAACGGGTGGGGAGCGCCCCTCGATCAAGGCCTGCACATCCACGATAAAGGTCTCCATCTTGCCCTCGGGGTTAAGTCGCGAGACGCGGACCGAGTTGGCCCGGGCGATGCGGGTAAAGCCTTCCGCCTCGCTGAGCACGTCGAGCAGGGACATCTGGCTGATCTCCTTGGGGAAGTTGACGCGTCCGGGCTTTTTCACCTGGCCGATCACGGAGACCGCGAGCTGGGCGTACTCGAGCACGGTCATCCCGATTTTGGGGGCGAGGAGGATTTGTTTTTCGATATAGGTCTGCGCGATGGCCTGCTCGGCCTCGGCGACGGTGAGATCGGCGACTTTCACCTGGTCGATCAAGGGCAGCGACACTCTGCCCTCCATGTCGATGCGGCGAACCGCCTTGAGGTCCGGCTCCCCGTGGACCTCGAGCTGGATCAAGTCGGTGGGCCGGAGGCGGTAGCTCTTGGACTGAAGTTTGGGCTCCGGGTTCGGGGCAGTGACGTCGAGCCGTGGTTTCTCCCCGAGTGTTTGGGCGGGGGACACAGGGGTCTGGGCGTAGGTCTGAACAAGGAGGACGGCACCGCAAAAGGACGCCCGTAAAATGGTGCTTTTCATTCGATGGTTGAGCGGCGGCCGTCTGGTGGCCTGGTTGGGAGAGCAATCCCCGTTTGCGGGACAATTACAAGCCAAGCGGTAGGCGGCTGCGAGCTAGATAGATCGTGGGCGGCAAAGGTTTCGGGTGGCCGGGAGGACGTTAGACAACTGCTCCGGGACTCTGTTGGCCGGAGCGGCTCGGTGGTTCGGGTTGAAGGCCCGGAATACCCCAGATCTTGGATTG
>JBILUB010000040.1:0-11619 GCA_044371245.1 Opitutaceae bacterium | reverse complement strand
CCTCGAGGTGGAGGCCGCCGGTCTCCAGGCGATCAACGAGGCCAAGAACCTCCTCGGTGAGGGAATCATGAGCTTCGAGGTCCGCAAGGACCTCGTCGCCAAGCTCGAGCAGGTCATCGCCGCCGCGATGAAGCCGGCCGAGAAGATCGACTCCATCCGCATGCTCCACATCAACGGCCTGCCCGGCCAGGGCGGCGGCGGCCTCGGAGCTGGATCCGCGGACGGCGCCAACGGCGCCGGTTTGGCCCACGGCAACGGCCCCGGCCTGCCCAACCAGTTGGTCAACGCTCTGCTCCAATACCGCCTCCAGGTGCCGATGGTGGAGAAAATGATCTCCGAGCTCGGTCTCGACCTCGGCAAGGGCACGCTCATCCCCGAGCTTGGCGCGGACGGCGCCTCCGCCCCGTCGACCACCCCCAACAAGTCGCGTGCGGTCCTCGCGCGGCGCGGGCGGATCGCACGCGCCGCGTATCCGCATTTATCTTACATGGCTGTCACCCCGCCCTCCGTCCCGCCTTCGTCGCCCCAGGGCTCGCTCCTGCCCTCCGACTGGGCGGTGCCGGCGATCTTCCGTCGCCGTCTCGGCACCCGCGCCGGCCGACAGCGGGCGATGGTCGCGGAGGGCCACCTCCTGCTCGTGCTCAACCAGGTGCCGGAGGCGGGCGGTTTCCGCCGCAAGTCGGCCTTTTTCTGGCGCGACCCGCAGGGTAGGTGGCGCTCCACGCTCAGCGTCGAGGCCCTGCAAAGCCTGCGCCGCCTGGTCGAGGACTACGCCCGCACCGCCCGGGAGCTCGAGGAGCGCCTCGACAAGGAGGAGGACACCGCCGCCCTCCTGCACGCGATCGTGAGCCGCTCCGTCCCGGTGGGCCGCGCCGCGCGCAACCTGCACCACGCCCTCCAGGAGGCGCGCCAGGCCATCGACGACCCCGAACTGATCAACCTCCGCGATCTCGCCGGCGAGGCCGAGCGCACGCTCGAGCTGGTGCGCGAGGACGCGAAGGTCGGCCTGGAGTTCCTGCTCGCGCGCAAGAGCGAGGAACAGGCGGAGCAGGCCACGCGGATCGCCAACGCGGGCCACCGGCTCAACCTGCTCGCGGCCATCTTCCTGCCGGTGACCGCGCTGGCCGGCATCTTCGGCATGAACCTGACCCACGGCTTTGAGGGCGCCGGCCCGGCCCTGTTCTGGGCGGTGACGCTCGCCGCCGGGATCGCGGGCGGCATGCTGCTCGGCTGGACGCGGCGCTGAGCCGCGCGATCTCGTCGGGCCCGCATCGCCGCCCGGGCGCGGTTTTGGCCGCGTGGGGGCTGTCGGGCGGACCGCCGTGCCCCCGGCGGCGCTACTCCGCCTTGAGGGCCTCGAGGATCTTCTCTGGCTCGAGGCGCTTCTTGTAGTCGGGATCCACGTGGGCGAAGCGGACCACGCCCTCGCGATCGACGACGTAGACCGCAGGGTGGGGCAGGATGTGGTGCGTCTCGCCCGAGTCGGCCTCGAGGTCGATGTGGTAGTCGTTTTTGTATTTCGCGACGAGCTCGTCGGGCACCTTGAAGCCGAGGTGGAAGGCGGTGATCGCCTCGACCTTGCTGTCGGAGAACAGGGTGTAGCTCAGCTCCGCGAGGGCGGGCTTGGCGCGCAGTTTTTCCGGGCTGTCCGGGCTGATCGCATGGAGTCGGTAACCCGCCGCGCGAATGTCGCCCTCGATCTCGGCCAGGCCGCCGAGCTGGCGCACGCAGAAGGGGCACCAGCCGCCGCGGTAGAAAATCAGGACCGCGGGCGCCTCGGCGAGGAGGGAGCGGAGCGCGACCGGTCGGCCCTCGGCGTCACGGACCGAGACCGGCGGCACCTGGTCACCGACGCCGAGCGGCGGCGGCGGGGAAAGGGCGAGCGCGACGGGCAGGAAGGCGAGGCCGAGGAGGCCGGCGAGCACCAGGCGACGGAGGCTTTTGAAGGGATCCATGCCCGCGAAGATTTCCGAACCGGGCTGAAATGCGAGGCAGCAGGTTGAAGTGCGGGGAAACCACGAGTTGCGCCGGTCGTCACTCCGCTCCGAGCCCTCCCGCCGCTCGGAATGGTCGTTGCACCTATCCGCCACCCCGCCCGGCGGGTGAGCGAAGGCACGTTCGATTCCTTCATCCTTTCTTTCGACAGCCGCGTCCCTTCGCGGATCGCGGCCACGCCGACCGCGACGAGCTCGTGCAGTATGCCGTGCAGACCTCGCACGCAGCGTGGTGCTGCCGCACGCGGCCCCGGCGGCACACGTCTGGTTCGCCGAGCAGTTCTCTGAAAAAATGTCCGGCGTGAGGGTGATCGACCCGCTGTTCCTCGCGGTCTTCGAAGCGTGAGCCGGGTGTAGGACGCGACCCGAGCAGGCGTTTTCAAAAACTCCGCCCCCCGAGTTCTCCGACACGCGCGCTGCGCTGCGCCTCCTCGCATGACGGGCGGACACGGGTAAGGCCCCATGGCGCGCCGGGTTATTGCCGACTACACTGGCGAACACGGCAGGCGCACATCCGCGCCGCTGGAGAAATCCGTACTATGAAAAACAAATCTTCCGACGTATCCTTGGCCTTTAAAGCTCCCGCTCCCAGCGAGCAGGAAATTAGCGAGTGCGCATTCAATCTCTACGAGCAGGGCAACCGCGAGCACGGCCACGATGTCGAACACTGGCATGAGGCCTCCCGCCTGCTCGCGCGCACGCCTCCCTGCACCGCCTCGGTTTAAGCCAAAATCCACCGATCGCCGTCGCCGGTGGCGGTCGCCCGGAGACTCTCCTGGCCGGCACTGGACATCTTGAAGACAAACCCCCTCAACCCTGGCGCCTTGGCGGAAGGCGCGGTCGGGAGCCGTGCGGTGAGCCGCAAGATGATTCGTGAACGGGCCACCGAAATCGGACTCACCAACGGACATCCCACGATCGAAATCACCAAGACCGAGTGGGAACAGGCCAAGCGCGAGTTGGCTGACGAGTCGGCCGCGAGCCCGAGGCCCGCGCTGCTTGATTCCGCACCCAAGGGAGCCGGCGGTCAGTCAAAGGACGAACGCGCTCCATGAGTGTCGCCACCTTGCTCGCGTAGCCATCATGTCGGTCGCCTTCAAAGACTACTACGCCGCGCTGGGCGTCGCGCGGGATGCGACGGCGGATGAGATCAAGCAAGCGTTCCGCAACTTGGCGCGTCTGTATCATCCCGACGTGGCCAAGGACAAGGCGACGGCCGAAGCGAAATTTAAGGAGATCAACGAGGCAAACGAGGTGCTCGGCGATCCGGAGAAACGGGAAAAATACGATTTGCTGCGAATCGATGGCGGCCGGGTGCACGAGGCATCCGGCGGCGGTGGAGGTGGTCGGGGAGGTGCCGGAGGCGGGGAGCAGGAGTTTCATTTCGGAGGCACGGGCTTCAGCGATTTCTTCGAACGGTATTTCAGCGGAGGCACGCGTTACGGATTCGATGAGGCGCAAGGGGCGGCATTTGCCGGTGCGCGGGCGGGGGAGGCGCGGCGCGGCAGCGACATCGAGGGGGATATTCTGGTGTCGCTCGACGAGGCGATGCGCGGGGCGGAGCGGCCGGTTTCTCTGCGCAGCCTGAACCGAGAGACCGGCGGGAGGGAGACGCAGGCGTTTACGATCCGCATCCCGCCGGGGGCGACCGACGGGCGGCGTATCCGCGTGCCCGGCCGAGGCGAGCCGGGGCTGGGTGGCGCGGCGGACGGCGATCTTTTCCTGCGTGTGCGTCACGCGGCGCATCCCGAGTTTACCACGCGAGGCGCGGATGTGTTTCATGAACTCGACATCGCGCCCTGGGAGGCGGTGCTCGGGGCGGAGGCGACGGTGCCGACGCTCGACGGAGCGATCAGACTGCGGATCCCACCCCTCTCGGCCAACGGGTTGAATGTCCGGGCGCGAGGCCGCGGTCTGCCGCGGGGAAAGGCGGGGGAACGCGGGGATTTCTTCGTGGTTCTCACCGTGCAGCTGCCGCGGGAGGTGGACGCGGCCGAGCGCCTGTTGTGGGAAAACCTTCGCGATCATTCGGTATTTAAACCGCGTGCCGCGCGATCCTCGTCATGAACCCCGAAACTCAGCCCGACGAAGCGGGCAAAACGGAAGAAGGCTATTCTCTGGAGTTCATCGCGGCTCATGCGGGCGTCGATACGCTCGTGATCCGGCGCTATCAGCAGAAGGGGTTTATCCGGCCGCTCGCGAACGACGGCGGGGGGCGGGTGCGGTTCGACGGCGAGGCGTTGCGGCAAGTGCGGCGAATCGAGCACCTGCGCATCCGGTGCGAGGTGAACGAGGCGGGGCTCGAGCTGATCCTGGGTTTGTTGCGTGAAGTGGAGGCGCTGCGCGACGAGCAACGCGGGGCGCGGCGTTGAGCGAGCGGGGGCCGAGATCCCGTCTATTGCTGTAGGGAAAAATGGATACGCGTTCCTCGCCATTCCCCTGCCCGCGTCGCCGGCACGATGTTCCGCCGCTTCGTGAGAAGCAGCTTTGGGAGCCCGTGGTGGAACACGCATCGGGCGCCGGGGTGGAAACTCCTGAGAGTGTCGGCAAATCCTCGGGATCGGCGGTGCCGCGGTGAAGGGGGCGGACGCGAAGGCGCGGGCCAAAACGACGCCGCACGACGTGGATTGCGACGTCGTGCTCAAGCGCCACCAGGTGGATGCGGCGGCGGGCCTCGGTGCGGGCGAGGTCGTGCGTCGGCGGGAAAAGTTTGGGCTTAACCGCGTGACGGAGCCGCGAGGGACGCCGTCGTGGCTGAAGTTTTCGCGGCAGTTCAATCAGCCTCTGGTGTATATCTTGCTCGCGGCGGTCGGCGTCACGGCGGCGTTGGGCGAATGGGTGGATTCGGCGGTGATCGCAGCGGTGGTGCTGGTGAACGCGGTGGTGGGGTATTTGCAGGAGGCGAAGGCGGAGAAATCGATCGAGTCGCTGGCGAAGATGGTCGCGACGGAGGCCACGGTGCGGCGCGACGGGCGCAAGCAGCGCGTGCATTCCGACCAGTTGGTGCCGGGCGACATCGTGTGGTTGGAGGCGGGGGACCGCGTGCCGGGGGATTTGCGGTTGTTCAAGGTGAAGGGGCTGCGGGTCGACGAGTCGGCGCTGACGGGCGAATCGTTGCCGGTGGAGAAACAGATCGAGACCTTGGCGGCGGATACGGTGCTGGGGGACCGGACGAACCTGGCGTTTACGGGTACGCTGGTCGCGGCGGGTCAGGGCGAGGGCGTGGTGTTCGCGACGGGGGATCGCACGGAGACCGGGCACATCGCGCGGCTCATCGGCGAGGCGGTGGATCTGGCGACGCCGTTGACCCAAAAAATCGCGCACCTGAGCAACCGACTGTTGTGGGTCGTTCTGGGGCTGGCGGCGGTGGCGTTTGTCGTGGGCGTGATGCGCGGCGGGACGCCGGTGAACATGTTCATGGCGGCGGTGGCGCTGGCGGTGGGGGCGATTCCTGAAGGCTTGCCGGCGGCGGTGACCATCGTGCTCGCCATCGGCGTGTCGCGCATGGCCAAGCGGGGGGCGATCATCCGCAAGCTGCCGGCGGTGGAAACCCTCGGCGGCACGACGATCATCTGTTCGGACAAGACGGGGACGCTCACGGAAAACCGGATGACGGTGCGGGAAATTTATGCGGGCGGCGCGTCGTATCGGGTCGAGGGGACGGGTTACGAAACGAAGGGAGCGATCACGCGGGACGGCGCGGCGCTGGTCCTGGCGGAGGCGAGCGCGGAGGGGTTGGCGGAATGTCTGCGGGCGGGCGTGCTCTGCAACGACGCGCAGTTGCTGGACGGTGAAGACGGCGCGGCGATGCAGGGTGATCCGACGGAAGCGGCGCTATTGGTCGCGGGGGCGAAGGGTGGTTTCGACGCGGAGGCGATGCGGGCGGAGGCGCCGAGGCTCGATGTGATACCGTTCGAGTCGGCGCACATGTTTCGCGCGACCCTGCACGGGACGGCGGATGGTGCGCGGGTGATTTACGTGGTGGGGGCGGTGGAGCGAGTGCTGGCGCGGTGCGGCGATGGACTCGGCGAAGGTGGCGAGGCCGCGGTGCATCGCGCGGTGAAGGAAATGGCCGGGCGCGGGCTGCGGGTGTTGGCGCTCGCGAAGCGGGCGGGGGGCGCGCGGGCGGGTGGGCTGAGTCTTGGTGATGTCGAGGTCGGGCTCACGTTTCTGGGTCTACAGGGAATGATCGATCCGCCGCGGGAGGAGGCGACGGCGGCGGTTCGGACGTGCCAGGCCGCGGGAATCGCGGTGAAGATGATCACGGGCGATCATCTGATCACGGCGCGGGCGATCGCGGGGCGGATCGGGCTGAAGGGACGCGAGGAGGAAGGGCGGCTGGTGGCGATCGACGGGCTGGAGTTGGAGAAAATGTCCGACGAGGAGCTGACGGAGGTGGCGGAGAGCACGGCGGTGTTCGCACGGGTCGCACCGGAGCAGAAGTTGAGGCTCGTGCGGGCCTTGCAGTCGCGCGGGCACGTGGTGGCGATGACGGGCGACGGCGTAAACGACGCACCCGCGCTCAAGCAGGCGGACATCGGAGTGGCGATGGGCATCACGGGCACGGACGTGTCGAAGGCGGCGGCGGACATGATCCTCACCGACGACAATTTCGCGAGCATCGAGGCGGCGGTGGAGGAGGGGCGCGGGGTCTTTGAAAACCTGACGAAGTTCATCGTGTGGACCTTGCCGACCAACGCGGGCGAGGCGGCGATCCTGCTGACGGCGATTGTATTCGGCTTGCAACTACCCGCCCTGCCGGCGCAGTTGCTCTGGGTGAACATGACGACCTCGGTGCTGCTGGGGTTGACGCTGGTGTTCGAGGCGAAGGAGGGCGATCTGATGCGGCGCCCGCCGCGCGATCCCGCGCGGCCTTTGATCAGCGGGTCCTTGGTGATGCGCACGGGGCTGGTCACGCTGATCATGCTGGCGGGCGGACTGTGGCTGTTTCACCGGGAGATGGCGGTGGCGGGCGCGACGCTGGCGGAGGCGCGCACGGCGGTGGTGAACGTGATCGTGGCGGTGGAAATCGCCTATTTGTTCAACTGTCGCTCGCTGACTCATCCGTTGCGTCAGATCGGGGTGTGGACCAACCGCTGGGTGCTGGGCGGCGCGGGCGTGATGATCGCGGCGCAGCTGGCGTTCACCTATGCGCCATGGATGAACCGGCTCTTTCACAGCGCGCCCATCGGCGCCGGGACGTGGTTGCGAATCGTGGCGGTGGCGGGCGTGGCGTTCGCGGCGGTGGAGTTCGAGAAGCGGGTGCGCCACGGGCGGCGTGGCGGGAGCGGGCGGGAGCCGGCGCAAACACCGCTAGGCGATCACGTCATCGCGTCGAGGACGGCGGCGAGGGGCACGGTGGCGAAGCGCGTGGCGTAGTCGGAAGCTGGATACGGAATGATCAGCTCGGTCCCGTGCAGGATCGCGCCGCAGGAGTAGACGACATTGGGCACGTGGCCTTCGCGTTCGTCCTCGGCGGGGGTGATGAGCGGATCGCGGAGGCGGCCGAGTACCCTGGTCGGGTCGTGCGAATCGGGCAGGACGGCGCCGATGGAGTATTTGCGCATCGCGCCGACGCCGTGGGTGAGGACGAGCCAGCCGCGGTCGGTCTCGATGGGCGAACCGCAGTTGCCGAGCTGGACGAACTCCCAAGTGAGGGTGGGCTTGAGGATGAGCGTGGCGCTGCGCCAGAAATGAAGCTCGTCGGAAAACATCCGGTAGATGTTTTCGTTGTCCTGCCGGGAGAGCATGGCCTAGCGCCCGCCGATTTTGCGTGGGAAGAGCGCCTTGCCTTTGTTCTGCACGACGGCGCCGGCGAGGGTGATGAACTTGAAGTCGGGAAATTCGACGGTCTCCAGGAGCTGCGGCGGGGTGCCGCGCCCGTCGTAGGCGGTGTAGGTGGCGAAGTGCGGGAGTCGTCGCCTAAACGGCGGCGTCCAGAAATACGTCCTGCTTATCGGGCTGCGACTCTCCCGTGACCTCGCGTTTTGCCTGCTCGTAGTCGGTCTGGGTGATATCCAGCGGGGACCGTCCCGCGAGGGCCGCCAGTTCGCGCGTGCGCAGTCCGACGCGCTCGCGCGCCGAGCGCACGGGAGGGGCGGTGCGCTTGGGGAATTCTCCGATGGAGATGCTTTTATTCATGTGAATGGTGGGCGGAAGAGGGAGTCGGAGGATTAACCGACGGGATCTGGCCGCCTTCGTTCTCCCAACGCTCCAGGGCCCGCTGTTTCTGCGGCGGCGGCTTGCTGCCTTGAAGGACGGAGGAGAGCTCGCGAAGAACGCCCGCTCGGTGGATCGTGGTGGCGAGTCCGACGCGTGGATCGCTCATGGCGTCGGTTCGGTGCGGACAGGATCGGTGCGATGCCTTCGCTCCTCTTGCAGCCGACCAAGGGTGCGCTCGATCAGGTGAGCGAGCTTGTCGGCCGTTCCGTTGATGGCGTCGTGCACCGTCGCGGCCTGATGGGTGACGGCGGCGGGTGGGCGGCCTTCAAGCCGAGCTTCCATCACGCAACGTTTTTCGTCCCCGGCGGTTTTGGCCCCGTTCTCGTCCGCGACGTGAACCTCCACGCGAGTGACGTGCGAGGCGAGATGCTTCAGGGCGTTTTCCACCACGCCGCGGATGTGGGCGCCGAGAGCTTCGCGGCCCTCGATGTTGTGGTCGGTATTGATTTGGATTTGCATGGAAGATCGGGATTCGGGTTTGGATGTGGGGTCGGCGTCGGTGGACGACGGCGGCTGAAACGCGGCGAGCACGGTGCGGCCCGGTTGGATGGTGCCGAAACGACTCTCGGCGCTCCGTTCGTCGGTCGAGCCAAAGTGGTTCGCGTGCTCCGCGATGAAGGCGAAGCCACCGGCCTCATCCGCTCGTGGTAAAGGCTCGCTGGGTGGCAGGTGATGAACAAGGCGGACATCGCCAGAGCTCGCGCGCGGGGATGATTCGCCCGGAGTGGGGTGGGTGGGCTGAGGTGTCGTTTTCCATGGTGCGGAAACTCCCTCTCCAGACATGGACGAGAAAATCGGTGATCTGCGCGCCGCTGATTATGCTCTCGTGGTCGGCGAAGCGCCATGGGGCTTAATCCCCCGCCTGCCGTGGGGCCACGCGAACCCGGGCGAAGTTCTCAAGCCGTCTCGGACCGGATGAAGGAGGACGCGGGAGCCCGACCAAGGGTGGCGCGTGGTCGGGCCGCGACGCGGCGGAGCCCGTGGCCGGCGAGGTCGAGGAGGGCGAAACGCCGACGGCCGAGTAAGGGGCGGAGGGAGTCGAGGAGGTGCATCGGGCGCAGTCTGCGGCGGGGCCCCGGGCGCAAGCGGGGCGGCGGCCGACGTGCGGCCTGCCGGTCAGTGCGCGGCGCCGGCCCGCGCCTCGCTCTCGGGTTTGTCGTAGATCGCGAGGCGCTCGACGATGGCGCGGCTCTGCTCGTTGAGGCCGACGAGCTCCACCGCGGCGCCGCCCTGGCGGAATTTGATCACCACCTTGTCGAGGGCGTTGATCGAGGTCGTGTCCCAGAAATGTGCGTGGGTGACGTCGAGCACGACCTTGGCGGGTGTTTCCCGCAGATCGAAGGCGGCGGCGAAGGCGGTGGTCGAGGCGAAGAACAACTGGCCGCGCACGTGGTAGGTGCGGGTGGCGCCGTCGGCCGAGAGGTGCGACGTGACGTGCAGGAGCTTGGCGATGCGCGCCGCGAAGCAGAGCGCGCTGAGCAGCACGCCGGCGCCGACGCCGAGGGCGAGGTTGTCGGTGCCGAGCACGATCGCGACGACGGAGAAAGTGATGAACGTGGCGGTCTTGGGATACACCGGGATGTTCTTGAGCGAGGCCCAGCTGAAGGTGCTGAGCGCGACCATGATCATGACGGCGACGAGCGCGGCCATGGGGATCTGCGCGACCCAGGGGCCGAGCACGACGACGAGGATGAGGAGGAAGAGCCCGGACCAGAGGGTGGAGAGGCGGCCGCGCCCGCCGGTCTTCACGTTGATCACCGTCTGGCCGATCATGGCGCAGCCTCCCATGCCGCCGAAGCAGCCGGCGACGAGATTGGCGATGCCCTGGCCGCGGCACTCGACGTTTTTGTCGGACGCGGTGTCGGTGTAGTCGTCCACGATGGTGGCGGTCATGAGCGACTCGAGCAGGCCGACGACCGCCATCGACAGGGAGTAGGGCAGGATGATGAGCAAGGTTTCCCAGGTGAAGGGGACGGTGGGAAAGGCGAAACTCGGGAGCGAGGTGGGCAGCTGGCCCATGTCGCCAACGGTGCGCAGGAGGCCGGCGTCGGCCCAGCCAAACCACATCGAGAGGCCGGTGATGACGGTGATGCTGATGATCGGGGAGGGAACGATTTTGGTCAGTCGCGGCAGGCCGTAGATGATGGCGAGTCCGCCGGCGACGCAGGCATACATGACGGGGCCCTGGCCCTTGAATTCCGGGATCTGCTTGAGGACGTAGATGATGGCGAGGGCGTTGACAAAGCCGATGACCACGGAGCGCGCGACGAAGCGCATGAGGTTACCGAGCTTGAGGTAGCCGGCGAGGATCTGGATGAGGCCGGTGAGCAGGGTGGCGGCGAAGAGGTATTGCACGCCATGATCCTTGACCAGGTCGACGATGAGGAGAGCGATCGCGCCGGTGGCGGCGGAGATCATGCCGGTGCGTCCGCCGACGAAGGCGATGGTGACGGCGATGCAGAGCGAGGCGTAGAGGCCGACCTTGGGGTCGACGCCGGCGATGACCGCGAAGGCGATGGATTCGGGGATGAGGGCGAGGGCGACGACCGTGCCGGAGAGGAGATCCCGGACGGGGTTACCGAACCATTGTTGTTTGTAGGGCTGGGCGGATACGGACATGGGAGTGGAGCGAAGGAGGGTGGGGGAGCCGCGGGAGGCGCGTGGCCGGCGCGCAGGCGTGGTCTCGCGCGCGAGGCCAGCCGGGGACGAACGACCCTGAGGGCTCGCCGTGTGGGCGGGCCGGGGTGAGGCGATCAGCCGAACTTCAGCGTGGTGTGCGCGGGATCAAGACGCGCGACCCTGGGAGCGGTGGAGTCTCGGGCAAGCGTTTACTGGGCGCCGCCATTTTAAGACCGCGACCGTTCAGGCGTCGGGGCAAGCCGCGGCGAGCGCGGGGTGGGCGTTTCGTGCCCGCCGCCACGACGCGAGGTCGTCCACATCCTCCAAAACCTCGGGCAACAGCTCCACCCGCAGCCGCGCCGCGGCCGCTCGCTCCAGCGAGACGCGCAGCGTGTCGGACGAGCTCCAAGGCACCTCGTGAAAAAGCGCGGGGTGGGCGGCGGAGAGCGCGAGCAGCGTGTAACCTCCGTCGGCCGCGGGTCCGAAAACCGCGTCCGCGCGTTCGGGGCCGGAGAGCCGGTTCAGCGCCTCGACGATGCGTCCGGCGTCGAGGGCCGGACAGTCGCCGCCGAGCAGGGCGATGCGCCGCGCGCCGCCCGCGAAGGCGGACTCGCTCGCCCGGGCCAGCCGCTCGCCCAGGCCTCCTTCGCACTGGGCCTCGAAGGCCAGCGCCGGGTCGCCGCCCAGCCAGCGCCGAAACTCCGCCTCGGCATCGGCCGGCGCGAAACAGATCTTCACCGCCCAGGGGCCGCCGCGGAGCGCGGCGAGCTGGTGGGCGACGAGC
>JBILUB010000367.1:0-3177 GCA_044371245.1 Opitutaceae bacterium | reverse complement strand
GAACCGAGCCCAGGCACCGCTCCCGCCACTCACGAAAAGACAAGCCCCACGATCGGGCAAGCGTCCGACCTGGCGCGCTCCGAACACGACGGGAAACTTTTCCTCCACCCCGATCCCGAGGACGCGATCGAGGTCCCGACCGAGGATCCTTACCTGAGACGTTTCGTAAATGCGGCAGGCGAGACGACGCGGCTCCTTCGCTTGAATTCGGCCGGCGATACCATCCAGGAAATCCAGTTTGAGAATGACCAAATCCAAACGATCAACCGCAGCTATGACGGCGCCCGGAACCTCCTCCGCGAAGACGTGCTGCTCAACGATCAACTGATCGAGCGAAAGACCTTCCGCTGACCGATTCGGCGCGGCCCCGGCCGCCCAAGGTCCCAAGACGGCCGAGACGACGAATCCGCCGTCTGCCGATGAAAATGGTGCCCGGGGTGGGGGTCGAACCCACACGCCTTTAGAGGGCGGCGGATTTTGAGTCCGCTGCGTCTGCCGATTCCGCCACCCGGGCCGTGGTAACTGAACCGCCGAGGAGCCAAACCAGCCCGCCTGCGGTGTAAACCCCAAAGGCAGATTCCGAAAGACACATCCAGCCGCCCGCCCACTCACCCCACCCACGCACCCGCCCGCCGCGTCCGCTGGCCCCGCCCGCCCCCCCCACCCACTCCGCACGGTTCGGCTGAGCTCGGCCCAACGAAAAACTTTCTAAGACAATTTTTGAATGTTTCCCGTCCTGCTCGGTCTATCTCTGCGTCATCAGTTGTTTGCTTGGTTGCTTGGTTTGCTGGCAGAGGCGGTCCCCGGGGTGGTTCCCGGGAGGCCGCCTCTCCTCTTTTCGGGGCTTGGCGCCGGGCGCGGGCCCACTTTCGCTGGCCTAATTCGCCCGCCATGCCGGATTTCCGCGTTCATTTCTCCTCCCCCCCCGCCCCGGATTCACGGGAGCATAGCTTGGATGCGGCCGAGTCTCACCACCTAGTCACAGTAAACCGTGCCCGCCCTGGCGATCCCGTGGTGGCCTTCGACGGCCGCGGCTCCGAATGGACCTGCCGGCTCCTGCGCCACCAGGGCAAAAAAGGCGCGGTACTCCAGATCCTCGCCCACACCCGACGCCCGCCCCTGCCCTGCGCCTTGATCCTGGGCCAAGGCCTGCCCAAGGGCGGCGTCATGGACGACATCGTCCGCCAAGCCACCGAACTCGGCGCCGCCCGCATCGCGCCCCTGCTCACCGCCCGCACCGAGGTCCACCTCGACGCCGAAAGAGCGGACAAAAAAACCGAGAAATGGCGCGTGGCCGCGATCGAGGCGGCCAAACAATGCGGCAACCCCTTTCTACCCGAGATCACGGCACCGACTCCTCTCGCCGACTTCCTCGCCGACCCCCGCGTCCAGGCCGCCGAGCTGCGGCTCGTCGCCAGCCTCCACCCCGGCGCCACGAACCTGCGGACCCTGCTCGCCCAGTTTCGCACCCGCCACGAGGGCCGCCCTCCCCGCTCCGCCGCCTGGCTGATCGGCCCCGAAGGCGACCTCGCCCCCGAAGAGCTCGCCTCCGCCCTCTCGGCCGGTTGGCAAGCCGTTACCCTCGGCCCCCTCGTCCTCCGCTGCGATACCGCCGCCGCCTACGCCCTCTCCGCCCTGCGCTGCGAGACCGAAGCCTGAGCCTCGCCCCCCCGCGCCACCCCCAAACCTCACTCCTTCTTCGCCGGCACCTTCCCCGCCAGAAACCCGAGGATATCGTCCGCCTGTTGGCGCGTCGTGCCCTTGTGATCGGCGTACACGATCTTCCCCTCGTGGACCAGATAAGCCTGGCGCGATGAAAACCCGAACAGCGACCCGACCCCGAAGGCCTTCAACACCTCCTTCTCCGTGTCGGCCAAAAGCGTGAACGGCAGCCGGTGCTTGGCCTTGAAGTCCGCCTGCTCCTTCACGCTGTCGGTGCTCACCCCGACCACCGCCACCCCCAGCCGGGTCAACTCCTCGTAGGCGTCGCGCAGGGAGCAGCCCTGCGCGGTGCAGCCCGGCGTGTCCGCCTTCGGGTAGAAGTAGACCAAGGTGTATTTGTTATTCGCATACACATCCCCCAGGTTCAGCCGCTCGCCGGTGTCGGAGAGAGCGGAGGCCAGCGGGGCCGGATCGCCCACGTTCAAAGGATTGGCGGAAGAGAAGGAGAGCATGGCGAAAAAAAGACCGCAGAGAGCGAAGACGCGTTTCATGGTGTTTACGAACAGGACGCGGAACGAAGGCCCGCCCCTGCGCGCTCGCAAGCGTCCGCGGCACAAATCATGGTTAAGCCGCCCCCACGTCCCGATCCATGCGCCTCCTTCGCCACCTCACCCCCACCGGCCCGGCCTACGCCGCACTCCAGCCGGACGGGACCGCCCTCTCCCTCCCTGGCCATCCTCTGGCCCCCGGAGGCGTGGGCCTCCCCGGCGCACCCGTCACCCCAGGCCGCATCCTCGCCCCCATCGATCCGCCCAACATCCTCGGCATCGGGCTAAACTACCTGCGCCACGCCCGCGAGCTCGGCCGCCCCCTTCCCGAATTCCCCATGGTCTTCGTAAAGACCACCAACACCCTCCAGCACCCCGGCGGCCCCATCCTCCTGCCCCGCTCCACCAACACCTCCCACGAGGTCGATTACGAATGCGAACTGGCCGTAGTCATCGGCCGCGCCGCCAAAAACGTCCCCCGCGAACGCGCCCTCGAACACGTGCTCGGCTACACCGCCGCCAACGACATCTCCGCCCGCGACTGGCAGTTTAAGTGGGGCGGCGGCCAGTTCTGCCAAGGCAAGAGCTTCGACACCTTCTGCCCTCTCGGCCCCGTGCTCGTCACCCCCGACGAGTTGCCCGACCCCGGCCGCCTCACCATCCGCACCCTGCTCAACGGCGAGGTGCGCCAGTCCTCCTCCACCGCAGACCTCATCTTCGACGTGCCCGCGCTCATCGCCTTCCTCAGCGCGAGCAAGACCCTCCTCCCCGGCACCGTCATCCTCACCGGCACCCCCGGCGGCGTCGGCGCCGCCTCCATCCCGCCCCGCTACCTGCAACCCGGAGACCTCATCACCGTCGAGATCGAGGGCATCGGCTCCCTCACCAACCCCGTGCTGGCCGAGGACCACAGCGCCTAGGCGCCGCCCGGGCAAACTCGCCCCCACCGCGCGCCCACCCTTCCCCC
>JBILUB010000332.1:0-3497 GCA_044371245.1 Opitutaceae bacterium | reverse complement strand
GCTCGGCCGACCAGATGCCCGAGGACCGCTTCATCGCCGCCCTCGAATTCGGCCACCAAGCCATCCAGCCCATCCTCGCCGCGATCAAGGAGCTCGTCAGCCTCTGCGGAAAACCCAAGGCCACCTTCAACCTCGTCGGCGCCACCCCCGAAGCCCGCGCCATCATCGAGCGCGTCGTCCCCGCCGAGCGCCTCTCCGCCGCCATCTTCGGCAAAGAAAAAGCCGCCCGCGGCGCCGCCGTGAAAGTGCTCAAGGAAGAAGCCAAGGCCGCCCTCACCGCCGAGCTCGGAGCCGACAAATTCACCGACGTCGACCTCAACGTCGTCTTCGAAGACCTCCAGTACACCGCCTACCGCAACACCGTCCTCGATAAAGGCGTACGCGCCGACGGCCGCGGCCAAAAAGACCTCCGCCCCCTCCAGGCCTCCGTCGGCGTCCTCCCCCGCGTCCACGGCTCCGCCATGTTCCAACGCGGCGACACCCAGAACATCGCCGTCACCACCCTCGGCCCCACCAAAGAAGCCCAGGAGCTCGACGGCCTCACCGGCGGCGTCACCTCCAAGAGCTTCACCCTCCACTACAACTTCCCCCCCTTCTCCGTCGGCGAGACCGGCCGCTTCGGCGCCCCCGGCCGCCGCGAGATCGGCCACGGCGCCCTCGCCGAGCGCTCCCTCGTGCCGATCCTCCCCCCCGAGGACGTCTTCCCCTACTCCATCCGCGTCGTCTCCGAGATCATGGCCTCCAACGGCTCGACCTCCATGGCCTCCATCTGCGGCGGCTGCCTCGCCCTCATGGACGCCGGCGTGCCCATCATCGCCCCCGTCGCCGGCATCTCCTGCGGCCTCATGACCCAAAACGCCGCCGACGGCTCGATCGCCAAATGGGTCACCATCACCGACATCCTCGGTGAGGAAGACCACTTCGGCGACATGGACTTCAAACTCGCCGGCACCACCAAGGGCATCACCGGCTTCCAACTCGACCTCAAGATCAAGGGCCTCCCCTTCGAAATCGCCAAAGTCGCCATTCACCAAGCCCGCGAGGCCCGCGTCGAAATCCTTCGCGTCATGCTCGGCGCCCTCCCCGCCCCCCGCAAGGACCTCAACACCCTCGCCCCCCGCATCCAGACCATCCAGATTGATCCCGAAAAGATCGGCGCCCTCATCGGCCCCGGCGGCAAAAACATCCGCCGCATCGTCGAGACCACCGGCGCCGAGATCGACATCTCCGAAGACGATTCCGGCAAGGTCTTCGTCTACTCCAACAACGGCGCCGCCATGGCCCGCGCCATCCAGGAAATCGACGCCGTCTGCGGCGGCGCGGGCGGCGGTGGCGGCAAAGGCGGCTCCGCCGGCGGCCCCCCCCTCGAAGTCGGCAAAATCTACACCGGCCGCGTCTCCGGCGTGAAAGAGTTCGGCGCCTTCGTCGAGTGCCTCCCCGGCCGCGAAGGCCTCTGCCACATCTCCGAGCTGGCCGACTTCCGCGTCCGCCGCACCGAAGACGTCGTCAAGATGGGCGACTCGATCACCGTGAAGTGCATCGGCATCGACGAGCGCAGCGGCAAGGTCCGCCTCTCCCGCAAAGCCGCGATGAAAGACCTCGAAGGCCAGCCCGCCCCCGCCGGCGAGCCCGCCGCCGCCCCCGGAGCCTGAGCCCGCACTGCCCGGCCCCTCCCCCCTCGGCCCCCGGCCCGCGAGCGCGTTGACCGCCTCGCGGGCTTTTTTGCGCCCCACGCACACCCCGCCGCCGCCGACCGCGAAATTCGTGCTTACCCGCGGCCCGCGATCTGCCAGCAACACTCCCGATGTCGCCGACCTTCGCGCGCTCCATTTTCCTCTTCACGCTGCTCTTCTTCGCCGCGTTCTTCTTCTGGCCGATCTTCCAGATCCTGCGCGGCGGCTTCATCGACGCCGACGGTGACTTCACCCTGCGCACCTTCGCCGCCCTCCTCGCCGACCCCCTCTACCGCGGAGGCCTGCTCAACGCCTTCTGGCTCGGCCTCGCCACCACCGGCCTTGCCTTCGCCCTCGGCCTCCCCCTCGCCCTGCTCGCCGACCGCTTCACCTTTCCCGGCAAAGCCCTCCTCACCTCGCTCATCCTCGTGCCCATGATCCTGCCGCCCTTCGTCGGCGCCATCGGCATCAAACAAATCTTCGGCCAGTACGGCGCCCTCAACTCCCTCCTCATCGCCCTCGGCCTCCGCCCCGAAGGCTGGGCCCTCGACTGGTTCGCGATCGCTCCCTTCTGGGGCGTGGCCCTCGTCACCGCCCTCTCCCTCTACCCCATCATCTACCTCAACTGCGCCGCCGCCCTCGCCAATGTCGACCCCGCCCTCGAAGAGGCCGCGCAGAACCTCGGCTGCACCGGCCTGCGCCGCTTCCGCCGCGTCACCTTGCCCCTGATCAAGCCCGGCCTCTTCGCCGGCGGCACCCTCGTTTTTATCGGCGGCTTCACCGAACTCGGCGTGCCCCTCGTCTTCGACTACGGCCGCGTCACCGCCGTCCAGATCTTCGACGGCCTCAAAGACCTCGGGGGCAACCCCGCCCCCTACGCCCTCGTCACCCTCCTGCTCCTCAGCACCACCCTGCTCTACGCCCTCGGCAAAGGCCTCTTCGGCCGCGACTCCCATGCCATGATGGCCCGCGCCTCCCACGCCGGCACCGCCCGCCCCCTCGGCCTCGGCCGCGGCCTGCTCTGCACCGCCGCCTTCACCGCCGTCACCCTCCTCGCCGTGCTGCCCCACCTCGGCGTCATCTTCACCGCCTTCGCCACCGATTGGTACGCGAGCGTCCTCCCCCGCGCCTACACCCTGGATAACTTCGCCCTCGCCCTCGGCCACCCGCTCACCGTCCCCGCCATCGCCAACTCCCTGAAATTCGCCGCCGCCAGCACCCTCGTCGACCTCGTGCTCGGCGTGGCCATCGCCTGGGTCGTCGTGCGCTCCCGCCTGCGCGCGCGCGCCCTCCTCGACCTGCTCGCCATGCTCCCGCTCGCCGTGCCCGGCCTCGTGCTCGCCTTCGGCTACCTCGCGATGAGCCGCGAGGGCCGGCTCTTCGCCTTCCTCGATCCGGTCGAGAATCCCACCGTGCTGCTCATCATCGCCTACTCCGTGCGCCGGCTCCCCTACGTGGTCCGCTCCGCCGTGGCCGGCCTCCAGCAAACCAGCGAGACCCTCGAGGAGGCGGCCCGCAACCTCGGCGCCACCCCCCTGCGCGCCCTGCGCAAAATCACCCTGCCCCTGATCGCGGCCAACCTCATCGCCGGCGGCCTCCTCGCCTTCGCCTTTGCCATGCTCGAGGTATCCGATTCTCTGATACTCGCGCAGAAACAGGCCTACTACCCGATCACCAAGACCATCCTCGAGCTCTTCCAGCTCCTCGGCGACGGCCACTTCATCGCCAGCGCCCTCGGCGTCTGGGCCATGGCCTTCCTCGGCGTCTGCATCGTCGGCCTCGGCCTCGTGCTCGGCCGCCGGCTCGGAGCGCTCTTTCGCGTCT
>JBILUB010000100.1:0-8142 GCA_044371245.1 Opitutaceae bacterium | reverse complement strand
ACCGCCATGCCCATCCCCGCCCACCTCGCCCCCGTCCCGCTCTCCCGCGCCACCCGGCTGCTCAATCACGGCCCCACCGCGCTCGTCACCTCCGCCCACGCCGGCCGCACCAACGTCATGGCCGCGGCCTGGACGCTCCCGCTCGACTTTGATCCGCCCAAAATCCTCGCGGTCATCGCCGCCTCCACCCTCACCCGCCAACTCGTCGAGTCCTCCGGCGAGTTCGCGCTCAACCTGCCCGGCCGCGCCCTCGCCGCCGCCACCCTCGCCGTCGGCTCCGAGAGCGGCCGCGATCATCCCGACAAGTTTGCCCGCCACGGCCTCGCCACCTTCGCCGCCACCCGCGTCGCCTGCCCCCTGATCGCCGGCTGCGCCGCCTGGCTCGAGTGCCGCGTGCTCCGCCACGAGGCCAACGAGCGCGACCACGACCTGTTTATCGCCGAGGTCCTCGCCGCCGCGGCCGACACCCGCGTCTTTGCCGACGGCCGCTGGCACTTCGAGTCCGGCCCCGATGATCTCCGCACCCTCCATCACGTCGCCGGCGGCCGCTTCTACACCATCGGCGAGCCGCTGGACGCCACCTGACCAGCCAAGGATTGGCTCGATTCACAGCCATTCGCGTTCATTAGCGGATCCACCTCGATGCGCCTGCTCCTGCTCGTCTCCCTGCTCTGGGCCATCTCGCCCGGCTTGATCAAACAGTTCCTCGGCGACCTGCCGGCGGCAGCCGTGGCCGCGGTCCGCCTCGGGCTCACGTTTCTCGTCTTCGCGCCCTTTCTCCGGCCCGCCCTGCTCGCGCGCCGCACCTCCGCCTGGCTGGCCGGCATCGGCGCGGTCCAGTTCGGGCTCATGTATCTGCTCTACCTCGAGGCCTTCCGCCACCTGAAGGGCCACGAGGTCTACCTCTTCACCATCCTCACGCCCCTCTACGTCGTGCTCTTCGACGCCGCCCTGGCCAACAAGCTCGCACCCCGCCACGCCATCGCCGCGCTCCTCTCGGTGCTGGGCGCGGGCGTGCTCATCCCGCGCGGGGTCGGCACGGCGAACGTCATGCTGGGCTTCCTCCTCGTCCAGGGTGCCAATCTCTGCTTCGCCGCCGGCCAGATCGCCTACCAGCGCACCCGCCCGGCGCTCGTCGAGAAAGCCTCCGACGCCCAGCTCTTTGCCTGGATGGCGCTGGGCGGCTTCATCGTCGCCACCCTCTACGCCGCGCCCGTGGCCGACTGGTCGGCCTTCACCCCCTCCGCGCGGCAGTGGCTGGTGCTCGGCTTCCTCGGGATAGTGGCGAGCGGGGGCGGCTTTTTTCTCTGGAACCGCGGCGTGGCCCAGGTCAACGCCGGCACCCTCGCGGTGCTGAACAATGCCAAGGTGCCTCTCGGCGTCGCCGTGTCGCTCCTCGTCTTTCGCGAGACCGCGCAGCTGCGCAGCCTGCTCATCGGCCTGCCCCTGCTCGCCGCCGCCGTCTGGCTGGCCGAATCGGCCGGGGGCAAAAAGCCCTCCGGCCCGGGCTAGGCCCGGCTCAACGCGGGTCGAGCACGCTCGCCTGGGAAAGCTTTCCTGCGGCCGGGCCGCTCAGCTGCGTGGCCTTGCCGTTTTCCGTATCCAAGATCCAGATACTGCTGGCCCCGGCCGAGCGGCTGGTGAAGACCAGATGCCGGCCGTCGGCCAGCCAGCTCGGCTCCACCGCGTCGAAGGGCTGCTTCGAGACCTGCTTCGCCACCCCGGTCGCGAGCGAGTGGACCGCGATCTGAAATCCACGGCCGATGCGCGCGGTGAAGGCGATCTTGGTCGGATCCGCCCGGCTCCAGTCCGGCTCCGCGCAGTAGCCGCTCAGGCGAGTCGGCAGACGCCGGGCGGTGCCGCCCGAGACCGGCATGACGTAGAGCTGCGGCCCGCCGGCCGCGTCCGACGTGAAGACCAGCTGCGTGCCGTCCGGCGAGAAACAGGGCCCGGCCTCGACCGCGGCCGAGCGGGTCTTGCGCGTGATCTGCCGACCCTGCGCGTTTGAGACGTAGATCTCGGGATTGCCCTCGCCGGAGAGCACCATCGCCACACTGCGACCGTCCGGGCTGAAACGCGCGCCCATGTTCGTGCCGTTGAGACTCACGAAGGTGTTACGCTGCATCGAGGCCAGATCCATCACGTAGATGTCGGGGTAACCCGACCGGAAATAGCTCGTGTAGAGGATCCGCGTGCCATCCGGGGACCAACGCGGAGTGATGGCCAGGGCCCGGTCGTTGGTGATCTGCCGCACCTCGCCGAGAAAAAGATCGCTGGTGTACACCTCGGGCTTGCCGCCGCGCTCGCCGATGAAGGCGAGCTTCGAGGCGAAAAATCCGGGCCGGCCCGTCATCGACTGCACGGCGAGATCGGCCGCCCGCAACAAGGCCTGCCGCCCGGTGGCGCCCGACACCACCTGGCTGAGCACCGGGGCACCTTGCGCCCGGCTCACCGTGACCTGCACCTGGTTCGCCCCCGCCGGGGCAAAGCTGACTCGAAAGGCCACGTTATCCGCCTGACGCCGGAACGCGCCATGCGCGCTAAACGCCTGGTTGGCCAGGGCATTCAGCTCGGGGGTGGCCCCGGTCACCAGAATCGGCGTGTTTTTCAGGTCGGCGGTGATGACCACGTCGCCCAGGTCGCGCTGCGCCCAGACGGGCGCAGGAGCGAGAAGGACCGGCACGATCGCGCCGAGCAGAACCAAGGGGAGGGATTTGAATCGGGGGAAAAGTAGGGAGAGCATGAGCGTCGAATTGACGCCTCCTCTATTTACCCCGCCACTCCCCCGCTCAACGCCAATCCCGCGCGCCCGCCATTTCTCCCCACCATGACACCCGAAGCCCTCAAGGATCACCTGAAACAGGTCAAGTACCCCGGCTTCAGCCGCGACATCGTTTCGTTCGGCCTGGTGAAATCCGCCGCCCTCATCGACGGCACCGCACGCGTCTCCCTCGCCCTCGCCACCGCCGACCCAAAAATCCCCACCCACCTCAAACGCGAGGTGGAAAACTGCCTGCGCGCTCTCCCCGAGATCAAAGACGTCGTCATCGACATCGCCGTCACCGCGCCGAAGGTCGCCCCCGGCGCCGGCAATCTCGGGGGCAACGCCTCCGCCCCCAAAACCATCCGCCACGCCGTCGCCATCGCCTCCGGCAAGGGCGGCGTCGGCAAATCCACCTTCTCCGTCAACCTCGCCGTGGCCGCCGCCGCCCACCTCGCCCGCCTCGGCCGCCCAGGCCGCGTCGGCCTGATGGATTGCGACATCTACGGCCCCTCCGTACCGCTCATGATCGGCCTCCACGGCCAGCGCCCCGGCGTGCTCGGCCAGGGCGAGTCCTCGCGCCTCATCCCCCTCGAAGCGCACGGCGTCAAAGTCATGAGCATGGGCTTCCTCGTCGACGACAACACCCCCGTCGTTTGGCGCGGTCCGATGATCATGAAGACCGTGCAGCAGTTCGTGCAGAACGTGGAGTGGGGCCCGCTCGACCTCCTGCTCGTCGATCTGCCGCCCGGCACCGGCGACGCCCAGCTGAGCCTCGTGCAGACTCTGCCGCTCGACGGGGCCGTGCTCGTCACCACCCCCCAGCCCGCCGCCACCCAGGTCGCGCGTAAGGGCGGCCTGATGTTCCAAAAGGTAAACGTCCCCCTCCTCGGCGTGGTGGAGAACATGAGCTGGTTCACCGACCCCTCGGGCCTGCGCCATGCACTGTTCGGCGAGGGCGGTGGTCAGGCGACGGCCGAGAGCCTCGGCACCAGCCTGCTCGGGCAAGTTCCGCTGCTCCCGGAGGTACGCTCCGCCGGCGATGCCGGCGCTCCCCTCGTCGCCTCCGAACCGCTCGGTGAAGCGGCCAACCACTTCACCGCCATCGCCGTCGAGCTCATCGCCCGGCTGGAAAAAAAGTCCGCGGCCGCCGCGCGCCCACCCACGGAGTGAACCGGCCGCCCGCCACCCGCGCCGCGAGCCCCCGAAAAAAAAGCCCGGCCACCCTTCGGTGGCCGGGCCGACTCGACAAACCCGCTCCCGATCCAGGCCTCGTGCTCCGAGACCCGGATCGGCCGGGCCCCCGCTAGATCGCGGCGTCTCCGCGCTCATCGGTGCGGATCCGCACCACGTCGAGCACGTCTTGGACGAAGATCTTGCCGTCACCGATTTTGCCGGTCTTGGCGGCGGCCGCGATGGCCTCCACCGCACGACCCGCCAGATCCGCGCTTACCACGATCTCCAGCTTGGTCTTGGGCAGGAAATCGACGGTGTACTCGCTGCCACGGTAGATTTCGGTGTGTCCCTTTTGCCGACCGAAGCCCTTGACCTCGGTCACGGTCATGCCCTCCACGCCGACGGCGGCCAGGGCATCCTTCACCTCTTCGAGTTTGAAGGGTTTGATAATGGCGATGATGAGTTTCATACGAATGTGATTTTGTAGGGTTTTGGCCGACAGCGGATTAGTCCACGTAACCCTCTTCGCCATGTTCCTTGATGTCGAGACCTTGGCGCTCGACCTCCGCCGTGGGCCGCAAACCGATGAGCGCCTTTACGACGTAAGCGATGATCGCGGTGGCGACCACGCTCCAGACGATGGTCAGGGCCACGGCCTTGAGCTGCTCGACGAGCAGGCCGTCCTTCAGGCCGGCGACGACCGCGTTGGCCTTCTCGTCGGCGAAAACACCGGTGAGGATGGCGCCGAGGGTGCCGCCCACACCGTGCACGCCGAAGGTGTCGAGCGCGTCATCGAGACCGAGCTTGGCCTTGAGGAAAGCGATGAACACGAAGGGAACGATGCCGGCGAGGATGCCGATGATGACGGCGGAGGAGGCGGTGACGAAGCCGGCGCCCGGGGTGATAACGACCAGGCCCGCGACGATGCCCGAGCAAAAGCCGAGCACAGAGGGATGACCCTTGGTGACCCATTCGGCCATCGCCCAGACGAAGCCGGCGGTGGCCGCGGCGAGTGTGGTGGTGGCGAAAGCATTCGCCGCGATCCCGTCGGCGCCGAGCGCCGAGCCGGCGTTAAAGCCATACCAGCCGACCCAGAGCATCGCCGTACCGATCGAGCACATCACCATCGAGTGCGGGGTCATCTTTTCCTTACCAAAGCCCAGACGGGGCCCGAGGATGATGCAGAGCACCAGCGCGGACCAGCCGGAGGTCATGTGAACCACGGTGCCGCCCGCGAAGTCGATCGCCTTGATCGCGGCGTTCGGGTTAAGCGGGCCGCACATCAGGCCGTCCGTGGCCCAGACCATGTGCGCGAAGGGGAAGTAGACCGCGAACATCCACAAACCGACGAAAAGCAGCACCGCCGAAAACTTCATCCGTTCGGCGATGGCGCCGACGATGAGTGCGGGGGTGATGATCGCGAAAGAGAGCTGGAACATCGCCCACATCGTGTCGCTGATCCAGTAGTAGCCAGCGCCGACCGCACTGTGCTCCACCCCTTTCAGCATCACATTGCCCAGCCCCCCGAAAAAGGCGTTGCCACCAGCGCCAAAGGACAGGCTGTAGCCCACCGCCCACCAGAGGATCGTGACCAGACCGGCGATGCCGAAACACTGCGCGAAAATCGAGAGGATGTTCTTCCGCCGCACCAGACCACCGTAAAAGAGGGCCAGACCGGGCAGGGTCATAAAAATCACCAGCGCCGTGCTCACCATCTGCCAGGCATTGTGCCCCGGGCCGGGCCCAGGGATCTTCGACGCCACACCCTCCGTCCGGGCGGTGTTGTTCACATAGGCTTCCAGATCGGCCAGTCGTTGCTCGACCGTCGGCTCCGACAGCGCGGCTACCTCCGCGACGACCGTCTCGGCCGCCGCGTCAACCTGCCCGATCACGGGCAAACTCAAGCCCGCAAACGCGAGCGCACATAGAAGGGTTTTAAGTAAGGTTTTCATGGACGGGCCCCTTTGCAGCACGCGCTAAGCCATGAATACCTTTCATCTAAAAATTGCGGTTTAAATCCCCTTAACCTCCTAATTTTTAGATATTAAGCCTAATATTTAACCAAGAGCTAAACCCGATCTTATCTGGAAAAAAACGCCCATTTCTGGTGTTTTTCAGGTGTTGGCATCCTCGCCCTTGGCCAAGGCCCGTTGGTTGACCGGCAGGTGATGCGGCAGGACCAAATAGTAGTTCATCAACCACCAGCTCCGCGAAGACCGGTAAAACAAAACCGGAAACAGCACCGCCCCCAGCCCCGCCAGCACCGCCGCGCTCAGGCCGGAAAGCCCACCCGCGAGGTAGACGAGCAAGACCGGCACCAGAAACAGACACAGGGTGACCCCATAATTGAGCGACATCGCCCCCAGAAAACCGCCCTCATCCCGCTCCAACACCAAACCGCATGAGCCACAGGCCGGGCGCAGACTAAATGGCCGGCCCGGCTGAAAAAGCGAAGCCGCGCCACAATTGGGACAGCGGTTGCCCAGGCCTCGGGCCAGGATCTGTCCGCGCGTAACGGTGAGTTTCATCGCGATAATCCACCCCGACCCCACGCCTCAGGCAACCCCTCCCGCAGCCACCCGCCGCGCCGCCCGGCAGAATCGAGCGCCCGCCTCGGCCAAAGCCGCGGGCGGCAAGACCCCGTAACTCAAGCGTACCAGATTGGTCGGCGGCGCATCGCCGTGACAGAGCGCGCCCGGCACATGCAGGACGCCTTCCTCGAGGCAGGCCCGGCAAAAGGCCGAGTCAGCTCCCGTATCGAGCCCGGCCGGGCCCCTCAGCCAAAGATACAGCCCCCCGGCCGGCAGCTCCCACGTCCAGCCCCGCTCACGCAGGCCGCCACCGAGCAGCGCCGCGTGCAGCGCGTCGCGTTTCTCCCGATACAGCGACCGCAGCCGCACCAGTTGCGCGTCAAAATCCCCGTCCAACAACGCGCGTTCGAGAAGAGCCTGGGCGAAATGCGCCGTGCCAAAATCGTGGTGCCCTTTGACGTGCGACATCGCCGCCAGCCACCGCGGCTCGTCGCAGCACCCGAAGCCGACCTTCAATCCCGTCGCAAAGGGCTTGGTCAAGGTTCCGGTGTACAGACGCGGAAACCCATCCCACGCCGGATCAGCCAGAATGCTCGGCGCGAGCGAACAGGCCTCCGGCGCGAAACCCAGCTCCCGATAGGCCGCGTCCTCGATGACCGGCACCACGCAGCCCGCCCCACGCAGCGCCTGCGCCAACGCCCGCTTTTCCCCGGCCTCCAGCGTACGGCCGCTCGGATTGGAGAACCAGCTCACGAAGTACACCGCCTTTAGCTTCGAGCCCTCACCCGTTTCCCGCATCCGACGCAGTAAAGCTTCCAACGCCACCACATCCAGGCGGCCCCCCGCGTCGACCGGCAGAGACCGCGCCTCCACTCCCAGCCCCCGCAACAACTCGAGAAACACGAAGTAGGTCGGCCGATCTACCAACACGATGTCACCCGGCTCGCAGAGCGTCTGCACCGCGAGATACAGCGCCTGCTGCGATCCGTTGGTCACGAAGGTCCGCGCCGCCAAGACCGCCACCGCGTCGGACCCGGGCGCTTCAGCCCCGAGAGCCGCCGCATCCTGCGCCAGCACCCTTCCCGCGATCGCCCCACGCAGCCCCCCACGCCCCGCGTTGGTGCCGTACTGCAGGAATTCCGGGTCCGACGCGCCGGCCGCCGACAAACGACCAAAGGCCCGCCCGATCGCCTCCAGCGGCAAACTGGCGTTGTCGGTAAATCCCGCCGCGAGCGAGAGCAGCCCAGGATTTTCCAAGGCGGCCTGCATCATCCCCGTGATCGCCGGCGGCGCCGCCCGCCGCCCCAACGACGAGAGCGCCATGGTGGACCTGGAGTTCGCAGCGATATCGTTCATCGAAAACACCAAACCCAACGCCAAAGCACCGCTTCCGACAAGAACACGCTCCGGTAAACGCGCGCCGCGGCACTGCGAGCTTGTGAAAAGCGTGTCACTACTCCCAAGGTACCTCGGTCTTTCCGAGCGATGCCCCACCAGACACCCGCTTCCACCGCCGCCCGGAACTCATCCCCGGCTTCCCCGGTCCCGCCCCCGCCCCCGGCTCCTCCCCCGCCCCTCGCGCCACCCGCGCCCCGTGACGGAGCGGCACCTGGCGCCGTGCAACGCCACCCCGGACTAAAGAGCGTTTCCTGGTGGCGTCGCTTCGATGTCCGC
>JBILUB010000366.1:0-3180 GCA_044371245.1 Opitutaceae bacterium | reverse complement strand
TCGATGGTCGAACCGACAATCAATGCAGGATGGATGGTCAAGGCGGACCGGCTAAAAAAGGCATCTTATTATGCGGTTTATCGATTGCTTTACAGCAGGCTAAAGTGGGCGTTTATCCGATCGCAAAAAACACCTTGGGGGATTTCCGTAAGCGAGTACCAGAAAATCTCCGAGGGTGGAGGTACGGCTTCTCTACCAGCGAGTGCGTAGAAATCAAAAGTAGAGTAACTTATCACTTCGGAAGGTTTCCCTGGGGCCTGGGTAAAGCCGTTAGGGCATCTAATCGGCCTATCTCCCTGCAGTTCAGCTGGCCGCCTGATGAACGGCTGAAGCGCTCCGGCGGACGCGGCGACCGCGTCCGAAGTGGACGCGTCGCGCGGTTCAATTTCTGGCGCGGTCCGGTCAGTGGCGAGTGGGGGCGGAGTCGGGGGCCAAGGATCGCTCGGCGGGATGGAGTGCGGCGGCCGGGCGGCTGAGGAGGGCGACGCCGATCTCGAGTACGCCGACCAGGACATGGGGCCAAACGATGAATTCATCAAAGTTCATCACCCAGGGGCTGGCCGCGAGGAAGAGGCCTCCGATGAGGTCGAGGCCGAGGTGAATGCGGTAGGGGATCAGTTTTACGACGCTGATTTCGTAGGCGGTGGCCATGCTGTAGAGCAGGGTGGCGATACCGACGATCCAGGCGGCGTTTCGGGCTGGTTCCACGTCGGCAAAGCCGAGGAGGAAGGGGGCAAGAAGGAGCAGGATGCCGACGACGTAATCGATGATGGCATGGGTGCGACTGGTGATAGGTTTCATGGTGTTTTTGGTTCGAGGACGGGGCAGGGGAGTGATCGGAGCCAGGAGTCTGGGTGGAGCCGAGAGAAGCGGGGGCCAGAGCGACGCCCGCGCGGGGCTGGGGTTTTGACCAAGAGAGTTGGGCTGGAGCCGCTGAAGCGGTCAGCGCCCCGGACGACGAGCCGCGGAGTGTTTCGGCGTCTCTCGCTTCCACCCGGAGAAGATTTTGCCAACTCAAGCTGCTGGCTGGGTCAGGAGCTGGCGCCGAGCGGATTCTGCTCGGATTGGGGGAAGGATTCGGGAAGCGGTGGAGCGAGGTCGGGCACGCCGCCCTCGGGCAGGGCCGGCACGAACTGGAACTCACCTTTCCCGTCTGGGGAGGGGCCTCGGGTCCAGCTGTGGCCGGGGTCCGCGACGGGGTCGCGCTGGGTCGAGACGAACGCGTAGCTGAAGCGATCGATCTCGACCGAAGGAGCGAGGGAGTTGGGGATGGGGTGAACGCCCTCCAAGCCGCCGATCTCCTCGAGCACGGCGAGCCACTGGTTCTGGTGCATGGTGTCGCGAGCGATGAGGAAGGAGAGCATGTCCTTCATGCCGGGATCATCGGTCATGGCGTGGAGGCGAGCGGCCAGGACGCGGCCGGAGGATTCCGCCATGACGTTGGCGTGCATGTCGGCGGCGAGGTTGCCCGTGGCGACGACCCACGAGCCGTTGAAGGGCACTCCGTTCGCATCGGAGGCCATGGCGGCCAGCCCGGAGGAGAGCACATGGCGGGCGTCCATGCCGCCCAAAATTGCCCCGACGATCGGGTGAAGGGCGAGCTTGGCCTTCGTCTCGGTGGGCGCCCCCTCGAGGTTCAGGGCCACGGCGGTGGCGAGCATCTCGATGTGGGCCAGCTCCTCGGTGCCGGTCTCGAGCAGCAGGTCGCGGTATTTTTTAGGGCCGCGTGCGCCCCAAGCTTGGAAAAGGTACTGCAAAGCGACGCGCATCTCACCCTCGATGCCGCCGATGGCTTGCTGGAGCATTTTGGCGAAGTGCGGGTTCGGTTTTTCGACGCGCACCGCGTATTGGAGTTTTCCGTCGTGGTAAAACATGGTGCGCGCAGCTTAGCACCGTCCCGGCTGGCGCGGCATGGGGCGCAGGCGGTGCCGGGTGGCGGGGCCGAGGGCGGAGATGAGGCGCTGGCGCGGGGCCCATTCCGCCTCCGGGCGGAAAACCAGGTCGAGCGGTCAGTCCGCCCTCCGTTGGCGGCGATCACGAGCTCCCACTCTGCGGATGGGCGCCCGATAAGATCGTCCGATGCCCCAGGCGGATAGGTACTTCCGCTGGGTTCTAACGGGGATGCAGGGTGGCTCTTCCCCGATGGATCGGCGGGGGGAAGGCGGCGGCTCGGAGGCGAGTGCAGCCGGGAGCGAGGTTGTGCTCGCAGGTCGCGGTCTGGGCTCAGGCGGCGGCGGCGAGGCGACGGGGGATGCGTACGCGGAGGACGCCGGCGGCGAGCTCGGCCGCCAGATTAGCGTAGTCGAGCTCGCGGCCGAGGCGGAGGCGCAGCTCGTAATCGCGCTGGGCGTGTTCGAGGTGCGCGGCGGCAAAGTTGACCCTGACCAAGTGCCGTTTGCGGCCGAGCACGATCAAGTCCGGGCCCCGCACGATGATCTCGACGCCCGCGGCCTCCACGTCGGGTAGAAAAACAGTGAGGTCGATGTCGTCCCCCCGCTGCTGGCAGTCGTAGTGCGGGCTGCGGGTCTCGGCGCTGGGCGCGGACGCGGCGCGGCCCGGGCGACGGCTGCTGCGTAGCTTGGGCGGGAGGATCGTGTTCATGGCGGGAAAAGAGAGGGAAAAAGGAAAAGGTGGGGAGGAGGCTGCCGGGTGGGTGCAAGGGCCGGGAAAGACCCTGGTCTATCTATCCGCCTGCCCGGAGGGGGGCCGGGGGCGAGGACCGGGCGGAGCGGGAGTCTGTTCTCAGGGAGCGTTCGCGCCTTTGGGCTGGCGCGGGCTCGGACTCATCGGCTCCGGCCGGCCGCTGGCATTTGTCGCCAAGCGCCCTGACCGCCCTTCTGGCTCCCGCGCAGGGCTCGCTGCAGCGTTCCCAGGAAGGAAACACCGGAGCGGCGGAAGGCAGTGTGGGGGAGGGAGGGCGTCATGAGTGATTCGTAGGTGACGCTGCACAATGCAGAGCGCGTGCCAAGCGCACGCCGCTTGCGTCTGGTGAAGATTGTGTGTCGGCCGCGGCGCCGTGGGATTAGCCCGTCTGGTCGGGCTGGGACGGGCGGCATCGGGCCCGAGGCGTCCACGGACTGCGCCGGGGCGGCGGTATCGAGGCGCGCTTCAGCGGCGCAGTTCCCTGACGATCTCGGGGTGGGCTTCGAGATGGCGGGTGAGACGCTCGAGGGCGGCCAG
>JBILUB010000365.1:0-3189 GCA_044371245.1 Opitutaceae bacterium | reverse complement strand
GATCATCCCGCCCAGTCCTCCCTCCATCAGGTGCCCGAGCCGCTGCGCGCCCGCTGCCTCGAGTCCTTTCTCGCCAGCCGCCCGCCCGCCGGCGCCGCGCCGGCGGCCCCCGCCGATTATCAGGACTGGCTGGAGCGCGCCTTCGGGCCGGTTTTCGCCTCCACCTTTCCCGCCGCCTACACCCGCAAGTACTGGACGCGTCAGCCCCGCGAGCTCACGACCGAGTGGGTCGGGGGCCGGGTCTTCCTGCCCCAGGTGGAGGACGTGCTCGCCGGCGCCCGTGGCCCGCTCGAGCGCCCGACGCACTACATCACCCGCGTGCGTTACCCCCGGCGCGGCGGTTACCAGAGCTTTGTCGCGAAGATCGCGCGCGGCGCGCAGGTGCGCCTCGGGGCGGAGGTGGTGCGTGTCGATCTCGCCGAGCGTCGCGTCTGGACGGCCGCGGGCGAGTGCCATGCCTACACCCGCCTGATCAACACCCTGCCGCTGCCGGTCTTTGTCGCGCTCTGCGTGCAGTCCACGCCCGCCCTGCGCGAGGCGGCCGCGGCGCTCTCCTGCTCCCAGCTCCTGCTGGTCAATGTCACCGCGCCCCATCCCACGCTCCGCCCGGAGAATTGGATGTACGTCTACGATGAGGATAAGTTCAGCACCCGCATCAACTGCACCGAGAAACTCAGCCCGGCCAACGCTCCCGCCGGCCACACCGGCGTGCAGGTGGAGGTCTACTTCAGCCGGCACCGTCCGCTCGCGTCCGCGCCGGCCGAGATCGGCCGGGCGGTGGAGCGCGAGCTGGCGGAGATGGGACTGCTCGAAGCCTCCGCCCTGGCCGAGGGGCGCGTGCGCCACCACCTCGCCTACGCGCCCTGGGCCAACGTGATTTTCGACCACGACACCCGGCCCGCCCTCGAGGTGATCCTGAGCGGCCTGGAGAAGCACGGCCTCGCGCGGGAGAGCGATGATCTGCACCCCCTGACCGACTGGGCGCAGAAAAAACCGGAGGCCCGCGGCGCCCTCGCCCTCGCCGGCCGCTTCGGCCAGTGGAAGTACTTTTGGACGGACGACTGCGTGCTGCGGGGGCGCGAGCTGGGGGCGGCGGCGTGATCGAACGAGTTAAAAAACTCTTTCGACAGCCCGAGACCTGGGCCCTCGGCGCGACCGTGCTGCGGAACACGGTGGTGCTCCGCACCGTGCCGTCCGAGCAGCTCGGGCTCTGGTACGTTCTGGTCGCCCTCGGTGGTTTCGCCGCGCTGGCCGACCTCGGCTTTTCGCAGACGATCGGGCGGGCCGCCACCGCGCTCGCCGGCGGAGAGGGCTACTTGAGTGCGAGTGGTCCGGCCCGCCCGGGGGCCGCCGGCGCCCTGCTCGTGCGCTTGCCCGCTTTCGTGAGCGCGGCGCGGCGCCTGTATCGCTTTATCGGGCTGGGCACGGGCACGCTCGTGCTGCTGCTCGCCTACTTCAGCTATTTCGACCCGCAGCATCAGGCGGTTCACGACACCCAGACTCGGGCCGCCTTTTTTGTTTTTCTCCTTTTCACCGCCTATGGCGCCTACTCGCGCTGGCTCTCGGTGGTGCTGACCGGACTCGACGAGGTCGCCTACGTCGCCCGGCAGACGGTGTACGGCACGCTCGCGTATCTGGTGGTCACGAGCGCGGCGCTTGCCTGCGGCGCCGGCATCCTCGCGCTGGCGCTCGGCCAGGCGATCCAGCCCCTCGTCACCAACCTGCTCCTCGACCGTCGACTCCGGCTGCGGGTGCCACGTGAGGCGCCCGCTCCCGATCAAGCGGACCGGCAGGCCCGCCTGCTGGCCGTGCTGTGGCCGAACTCTTGGCGCATCGGCACGATGATGCTCGGCGCTTTTTTGATCAATAACGCGAACACCCTGCTCGCCGCCCGCTTCCTCTCCCTCGAGGAAACGGCCAGTTATGGGCTCACGCTGCAGTTTGTCGGCCTGCTCAGCACCGTCGCCTACATGTTTATCCAAGCTCGCACCCCCGAGCTGGTGCGGCGGCGCCTGGAGGGGGATTTGGTCGGAGTGCGGGCGCTATTTGGGCGGCAGCTCCTGCTGGCGAGCGGGATTTTTTTGGCGGGTGGCCTGGGCCTGGTGCTTTGCGGCAATCTCGTGCTCGGCGCGCTGGGCTCGCAGACGCCTGTGCTGCCTCTCGGGGCCTTGGCCTTTCTGGTGGCCTACCGCTTTTTGGAGTTTCACCACGGCGCCTTCGGCCTGCTGGTGGTCAGCGAGAACCGCGTGCCCTTTGTCGTGCCCTCGATCGTCTCCGGACTGCTTATCGTGCTGCTCGGCTGGCAGCTGGCGCCTCGCCTCGGGCTCTGGGGCCTGCTGGTCTCGGCGGCCGGAGTACAGGCGGCCTTTAACAACTGGTGGACGGTGCTGCTCGGTCTTCGCGGCCTGGAGTGCGGCTACCGGCAACTGCTGGCCGCCGGCCGGGCCAAACTGGTCTCGGCGATCCAATCTACATGAACATCCCTCCCGCCCCCACCGCGCTCGCGTGGCCGCCCCGGCTGGCCGCGCCGAAACTCACGATCACGATCCCCACCTACCGCCGCCTCGAACTGCTCGAGCAGGCGGTGGCCTCGGCCCTGGCCCAGGAGACCACGCTGCCCTTTGAAGTCATCATCGTCGATAATGGCTCGGGCGACGAGGTGCGGGAGTGGGTGAGCGCGAAGATGCGCGCAGAGCCGCGGCTGGGCTACTACCTCAACCAGGAAAATCTCGGCATGTTGGGCAACTGGAACCAATGCGTGCGACTGGCGCGGGCGGAGCACGTCACGATGCTGCACGACGACGACTTGTTGGGGCCGGCCTTCCTCTCCTTGTTCGAGACCCTGGCGCTGGGCCGGGCCAATACCTTTTCCTGTGAAGTGGAGGTGGGGGAGAGCCCTTGCTATGGCTGGACGCGAGACCGGAGCTGCCGGCGTTTTGTCGCCGCGGATCTGGTTTTGCGCTCCCTCAGCCCCTTCCCCGGCGTGGTGTTTCGCAAACAGGATTTTGAGGCCTTGGGCGGTTTTCGAGCCGAGCTGTATCCGGTGGCGGATTACGACTTTTGGCTGCGGTTGCTGCGCCTCCAGCCGGCGCTAAAAGTGGCCGCCTGCCAGGCTTTTTACCGCGCCTCGTCGAGCCAGCAGTCCTTCAGCCTGGTGGACAAGTTGATCGAGTCGTCGACCCTGCTGCG